>JABFSV010000458.1 GCA_013140405.1 Methyloglobulus sp.
TTAAAGGAAGTGTGATGGCTATCAAAGATTGGGCTGCCGATGATAGGCCGAGAGAGAAGCTGTTAAGACGCGGGCCTGGCGCATTGACAGATGCCGAACTGCTCGCCATTTTCCTGCGTACAGGCACACCAGGCAAGTCGGCGGTGGATTTGGCACGCGAGTTGCTAGATGATTTTGGTTCCTTGAAAGCCTTGCTCAGCGCAGACCAGCAGCGGTTTTGCCAAGGACACGGTCTGGGAGAAGCCAAATACGCCCAGTTACAGGCTGTGATGGAAATGGCAAAACGCCATTTTAAGGAAGCCCTGCAACGCGGTGATGTGCTTAGCAGCCCCGACATTACCCGCGCTTACCTTAGCGCCCAGCTACGTGGCTATAGTTATGAGGTGTTCGCCTGCTTGTTTCTCGACAACCAGAACCGAGTCATTCAACTGACCGAATTGTTTCGGGGGACGGTTGATGCAGCAAGCGTTTATCCCAGGGAAGTCGCCAAATTAGCCCTACACCACAATGCCGCAGCCGTTATTTTTGCCCATAACCACCCTTCCGGTATTGCCGAACCCAGTCTAGCCGACAAACAGGTTACGGAAAAACTGAAACAAGGTTTGGCTTTGTTTGATATTCGGGTGCTGGATCATTTTATTATCGGCGACGGCGAACCTTATTCCTTTGCTGAGCATGGGTTGGTTTGACTCAGCCAACTAACTGCCCGTCAAAATAGCCTCAGCTTCCCGATATTTGGCGGCACAATGCGCCAACACTTCCTGTGGCAAATGCGGGCCTGGCGAGGTTTTGTCCCAATCCAGGGTTTCCAGGTAATCACGGACGTATTGTTTGTCGAAGCTGGGCGGGCTGATGCCGACTTGGTATTGGTCTGCTGGCCAGAACCTTGATGAATCCGGTGTCAGCACTTCATCAATCACATATAACACGCCGTCCTCATCAACACCGAACTCAAATTTGGTGTCGGCAATGATAATGCCCCGTTCCCTTGCGTATTCAGCGGCTTCTTGATACAGCCGTAAACTGGCATCACGCACTTTTTCAGCCAGTTCTTGCCCCATCAGTTCAACCGTTTTTTCAAAGGAAACATTCTCGTCATGCTGGTCGGCGGCAGCTTTGGTTGAAGGCGTGTAGATAGCTTCTGGCAATTGCTGCGCTTGTTGCAAGCCTTTTGGCAAAGCGATACCGCAGACTGAGCCGGATTTAAGGTAGTCTTTCCAGCCGGAACCGATCAAGTAGCCACGGACGATGGCCTCAACAGGCAGTGGCTTCAGTAGTTTAACCACAATAGCCCTGCCTTCAATTTGTGCGCGTTCTGTAGGATCAGGCACAATGTCGGATAAGGGAATTGCAGCCAAATGATTGGGAATGACATGGCTTAACCTATCAAACCAGAAGTTGGAAATGCGCGTCAACATCAGCCCTTTGCCCGGGATGGGATCTGGTAAGATGACATCAAATGCGGAAAGCCTGTCTGTTGCCACAATCAGCATGTGGTTGTCGTCAACATGATAAATATCCCGTACTTTACCTCTGGCCCGCAGTGGTAAGGACGATAAGTTGGACTGAAAAAGCGCTTCTGGGGCGTTCATGAAACCTCAAATAAGAATTAGTTTGTAGTCTTTCGACAAGATAAAATGACCGTGTTTGGATACCTTTGGGTAATTTTACCATTATTTACGGCGTAAGCAGGACGGGTGTTGATGAGTTGGCTAGGCAAATTTTTGGGTGGCGCGTTTGGTTTTATGCTGGGTGGGCCATTAGGCGCAATTTTGGGTGCATCCTTGGGCCATCAATTCGATATTGGCATGATTCGATTGGACGCGCATGAAACATTAAGGCCGGGCGACCAACATCGGGTGCAAATGGCGTTTTTTACTGCAACTTTTTCGGTGATGGGGCATATCGCCAAGGCGGATGGGCGGGTTTCCCCAGAAGAAATTTCCCAGGCTAACCGAATCATGGATCAAATGTCCATATCTGGGGAAATGCGTACGACGGTTATCAATCTTTTTGAGCAGGGTAAAAGTGCTGATTTTCCCTTGGACGATGTTTTGGCTCAGTTTTATCAGGAATGCCATCGCCGCACCGACCTTATCCGCATGTTCCTGGAGATTCAAATACAGGAAGCGTTGGCGGATGGTTCAATGGATAGCAAAGAAGAAAAGCTGTTGCTGCATATATGTGGTCAACTTAGGGTCTCCCATTTTGACTACGAACGTCTGAAAATGCGCGTACAAGCGCAGCAACGGTTTTATGACCGAAATTACCAGTATCAACAGGGGCAGCAATATCAACGCCAACCACCGCACCGCCATGAGCAATCGAGTTTGCAAGATGCCTATGAAGTGTTGGGCTTAACCTCATCAGCCAGTGATGATGAGGTTAAAAAAGCCTATCGCCGTTTAATGAGCCAAAACCATCCCGACAAGTTAGTGGCAAAAGGTTTGCCCGAGGAAATGATGAAACTTGCCAAGGAAAAAACCCAGAAAATCACCAAGGCTTATGAGACTGTACAACAGGCCAGGAAAAAGTGAGTTCTGTACCGCATGGTAGATGTAGGCTGTTCTAAAAAATAGGGGTGACGGCGCGGATTCCATGACCGCTGCCGTACGTCCTAAATCCCTGGAGGGTGAATGAGAGGGTTGAATTTTTAGCGGATTCTATAAAAAATAGTTAACGGGTGCCATAAACCACAATCGTTTTGCCATGAGCGGAGATAAGCCCCTTGTCTTCCATTTCTTTCAATACCCGTCCAACCATTTCTCTCGAACAGCCTATGATCCGGCCAATTTCCTGTCGGGTAATGTACAGTTGCATACCGTCAGGATGGGTCTTGGCATCTGGCTCTTTGCACAAATCCAATAGCGCACGGGCAATGCGGCCTTCGACATCCATAAATGCCAAGTCACTGAATTTTCTGCTTGTTTTTAAAAGCCGCCCAGCCAGTTGTTCGCCTATCATAAGCAGTATGTCTGGCGCGGCTTCCAATAATTCCTTCTTAAGTACTTGCCGGAAACGCTCGTAACTCATTTCTGCCAATATGCATTGGGTACGTGTCCTTACGGTAACTTTCCGTGTTTCTGAACCTTTAAAGACACCAATCGTACCGATAAATTCGTGTTTATTGAGATACGCCAGCACTAACTCCTGGTCATTCTCTTCGTCTTCTACGCAGATACTGACAGAGCCATCGGCGATATAGTACAGCCGGTCACCCAAGTCGCCAGGCCTGAACACCACGGTTTTCGGTGGGTAGGACTTTTTGTGGCAGTAATGCAACAGCTGTTCCATTACTTCTTTGTAGGGATCTTCGTGCGGTGTAATGGTCATAATGCTTTCCATCCAGAATATTAAGAGCAGTTATTAATGTTCATAACCTCTACAGTCTAGCAAAAAAATCCACATTCATCCTCTGTCATACAGGTATTTCTATGCTACCCTATGCCTCATTTTTTATCTGGGCAAAGGTGTCATGCAAGCGACGATCAAGTGGGTGGACGGTATGATGTTTGTCGGCGAGACTGGGAGCGGTCATGCTGTCGTCATAGATGGGCCGCCCGATCATGGCGGACGCAATATGGGCATGCGCCCTATGGAAATGATTTTGCTGGCCGTGGGATCTTGTTCATCGTTCGATGTCGTGCAGATTCTACAAAAAGGCAGGAATAACGTCACCGGTTGCGTGGCTGAAGTGACTGGCGAACGGGTTGACGCGATCCCAAGCGTGTTCAGCAAGATACACCTGCACTATATTGTCAGTGGCAAAGATTTAAAAGCGTCTGCGGTCGAGCGGGCGGTAAAGTTATCTGCGGAAAAATATTGTTCTGCCTCCATCATGTTGAGCAAGGCAGTGGAAATCACCCATGATTTTGAAGTAATCGAGGTTTAATGCGTTGAA
>JABFSV010000251.1 GCA_013140405.1 Methyloglobulus sp.
TCCATCACCTCATTATACAAATAACCAATAACAAGGCTGTACACCACCATTAAAACGACAACTAACTTACGCATCTTGTACTCCTCAAAGCAAGGGTGAATGCCGCCACCTGAACCAAAACCCAAAAATCCAAAAATCCAAAAATCCAAAAATCCAAATCGATTATATTTGGATCTATTATGGGAACTTAGGCTGTAAGTCTACGTGCAATTTTTTTGCAAAGCAGTGACTTTTGTCACCATAAATTATCTTAAGCTAGGCATCTTGAGTTTGTTTCGTATATACCGAGACCTTTACACGGTCGATTGCATGATATACATTGAAAATGTTGTAAAATAGCAACAACAATCAAGGTATTGGGTTATTTTCTATGAGTCTTTCCGATTTTCATATTAGCACCGTACGCGCAAAGGCAACTTTCTAAACCAAATTGGCCACTTGATTGACTGGAAGCCGATAGATCAACAGATACGTCGGCATTATGCGACGGCTTCCGATGTCGTTGACCGCCCCGCCTATCCCAGCTTGTTGCTGTTCAAGATGCTGCTAGTGGGGCTGTGGCATGGTGGCTTAAGTGACGAAGCGGTGGAGGATATAGCCAATGTCAACCTGCATGTGTCGCGTTTCCCAGGCTTGCCGCTGGAAGACGAGGTACCCGACCATTCGGTGTTGTCGCGGTTCAGGACGCAGCTGACCAAGGCGCATGCGTGGGACGGGTTGCTGGCGGAAATCAACCGGCAAATTGAGGCGCGTGTCGACGGCCTCAAAACAGCGATACAGGACTATCTCGACCACCGCAATAGCAAACGTAAACCTTACCACTGGACAGCCAAACCAGAGACGATCTTGGCTAAACCAAATATGTTAAGGACGTTACACTAGCGTAGCGAGGCTCTCGTCAGCATCTTGTATTTCTTGGCGGATTCTTGGCGTAGTTTTGGCATTGCCACGCAGTATGCTTGCCAAGCCGGCCCCCTTTAGTTGTGATTCAGTGCCTGGCTTTACCAGCGAGGCAATAGAAATGTGGTCGAAAAGCCACATGCAAGTAGACTGCACAGTACATTCCGACGGACTGGCTTGTTTTCGGTGTCAGTGCTGCCCGCATATTCCGCTTGTCGTGGACGGACGCAAACCCAAGCAATTGCCCGAGTTCCGTTGGGTCAATACGATGCTGGGCAATGTCAAGAACAGTCTGAGCGGCGCATATCATCCTTTGCTTTCGGCAAATACGACTATTGGTATCTGGCCAGGACACCTATCGCGTTAACCGACGCTTTCATCTCAAAACCCTGCCCGAACGGCTGTGGTAGCCCCCTGTCGCTATAGAGCCTCGACCTGAAACGTGGTTGCGGTTGGCTGAAAATTCTTGCTACTCAATAAAACATTTAAAACAGTACAAATAAAAAACCCCCGCTACTTTTCAGTAACGGGGGTTTCAATCCCAATAAGCAGTAGGATTAACCTACCACTTATTATTTATTAAATAAATGATGGGATTAATGGAGCATCGATAGTAACCATTTGACGGTTGCCAGCTTCATCAGTGAAGAACAGTAAGCCAGCAAAGCGGCTATCTGGATCATAGATTAAGTCAGCTAAACGGTATACTTCCCATGCCGCGTCAGAAGCAGTTACTTCAACTGTTCTTGTTTGGCCTGGAGCAAGTGGGCTGTTATCGCTAACAGTCAAACCTTCTTCAGCCAACAAGTCATCTGGATAACCTGTTTCATCTTCATGTACTGCTGGATCCAAGAAACGGACTGAAGCTGTCATGAACTCACCCAAACGCACTGATGAATCACCATTGTTGGTAATAGTCAGTGTCATTTGCATAGCACGACCAGGTACGCGGTAAGTAGCGCTATCTACTTTAACAGCAACTGTTCTTGCTGCCATTTCAATAGGTTTCATGCCACGTAACAAACCAGCTTGCAAAGGAGTTGTAATTGGATACGCTTCATTTGTACTTTGCATTGTTACTGCAACAATCAAAAGAGTAGCAACAGCAAAACCAATACCAACTTTTTTGTCCATTGATGTTATCAATGTGTCTGCTTTTCCAGCATCCATAGCCAACAAACGTGGAACAAATACTGGTTTACGCGCCCAATAAGCAATGTAAGCAATACCAAATGCATACCAGAAAGCATGCCAGAAGTAAATGTTGCTCAAATTCCAATTTTCAAGATCAATTGTTTGACCTGTCAAAGTGGTAATTGGGTTTGTGAATTGGCTCATAGAACCAGTAATGGTTACCCATTTTCCTGGGCCGATGATTGGACCACCGTCTTTAACATTCATCATTGAGTGAACGTGCCAGTCACCAGGACGACGAGCTTTCAACAATACTTTAAACTCGTATGTTTCGCCCAATTCCAATGACACAGAACGTGGAACCAATTGACCACCAATCCAAGATCCAGCGCGAATAAATACAGGACCTGGGATACCGATGTTCAAGAATGATATTTCTGGTTTAGCAACAGTTTCTGGCCAGCCCGCGAAAACGTGGAATTTACCAGTTACAGTCATTGTGTCGTTTACAGGCACAATGTCTTTTGACCAGTTAAGGTCATACCAGTGAATAGTACGCATACGCATAAACGCAGCCTGAGACTTCTCACCATGAGCAGACGCAGTTGGTGCATAAAACATCGCTGCTGTTACAGTTACCAGCAAAGCGACAAAGGATAATTTTGCTATCCTGTCTTTTATTAATTTCATATATCCTCCTCTATAATAGAGAATCTATAGTTTTTTGAGTATCTTGATTTCCGCAAACCTTAAAAGATCTGTTGAAAACAAGCTTTTTTATTATTTATAGCCAACAAATCTTCTTAAGAGATCTTTGTGAAAGCGGTGCTTCCAAACCATCTACCAAAGAAATGCCACAAGAAATAAACGATGATACTCACGAAACCAGAGAAGAACGCTGATACAGGAGCAACGTCTTTACCGAAAGTTCTCAGTGTACCTTTTTCCACCATACGGATGTACTCAGGCATACCGGTTCTTACGTAGTGGTAACCTGACAAGTCAGCCAAAGTCATCATCATACCGTTGTATTCAACTGGCAAATGTAATGGAGCCATAACTGGCCAGTTGCCTGGATAGAACAACAAACCAAAGCCCAAACCGCCAACAACCGCTGTCAACTGCATACTGCCAGAAACTAGCAATACAACATCTAACACGATAGCACCAGGTACTAATTGTGATGGGAATACGAAATTAATAGGGAAGTATGTCCAGCCCCAGAAATTGAAGTATCTGTTAACCCACTCACCGAAGAGCAGACCCAAAACACAAAGAGTCGCGCCGAACGCGATACGATAACGCCACCAAAGAACCGCTTGAACTGCCGCTGGGAAAGTAATACCCATAATAGGTAAAACAGTTACCCAAAGACGTCTATCTTTCCAATCTGACCAGAAATCCCAGTCACCTGCTACAAGCATAAAGTGAACGTGATAACCGCCTAAGATTACAAAAAACAGTGTGAACATAATCATCCAATCGAACGTACGGGAAACTTTTACTGCTTCCGCACGTGATCGTACAGCTGATTGAGATGCGCTCATTAGCTTACCTCCTAAAGGAATTAAATTATTTTTATATTAATTACTTTATCTCTTATCTACCGCTTCACTTAAACCTCAAGTGAAGCGGCAAAGGGAGATAGTAATTACAACCAAAACTTTAGCTTACGCCAAGTCTTTTTTCAGCAATTTAGCAAGTGCTGCAAGCTCGATGTTCAACACACCTAATACACCCAAAGCTGACCATCCGAAGAATACGAAGCCGTAGTGTAAAGGAGCAACAAACAATTCTTCCATAAACCAGAAGGTATGACCCCACTCATTCAAGCCAACATTTGGCAAGATCATGAATG
>JABFSV010000034.1 GCA_013140405.1 Methyloglobulus sp.
GTCTTAATCTATTAAGCGAAGATCGTGCCAACATTGAAATAAACTATTTATGTATTTGTTTTTAAATGTAATAATTTTTTTTTAAAATAGTGTTTGCACAATTACTATGTTTCATATATTGTTTCTGTGAAACTTTAATATGATTCACTGATACATTTATGAAACAAACAAAACTATCGTCTTCATCCTTAAGAAACCCAGCGTGGTTAGGGCAATTCGACAGTGCAACGCTATTGTCAAACATGCTCGATTTTTCTGGGGCATTAAACATCTATGTTTTTGATAAAAACCAACACGTACTTTATTGGAGCCAAGGGATGGAATCGATAACTGGATTGCGTTCGGAAGCTGTCATTGGCAAGCCTTGTTTACAGGAATGCACCATTGATGCTGAGAATAACAATGCAGGGCAGGGTATAACCTTAACTCGGGCTGACGGCAGTAAAATCGAGTTGATAAGAAGTGCCCATATTTTAGTTGATTCATCAGGCAAATATGCGGGAGGCATGGGCTTGTTCACTATGGCTTCCGAAGCAATGCCCAATACGGCTCTATCAAAAGAGTCGAGTACGTCAAAACAAAATTTCCACGGCATCATAAGCCGTTCTCCGGCTATGCGGGATGTGTTCCAGATCATCCAAAATGCCGCAGAAACAGAAGCCACCGTACTCGTAAGAGGGGAGAGTGGGGCTGGTAAGGAATTGGTGGCAAAAGCCATTCATACCTTGAGCGCACGCTGTAACGCCCCTTTCCTGGCGGTCAATTGTGCGGCGTTGTCCAGTAATCTTTTGGAAAGCGAATTGTTTGGGCATGTGCGCGGAGCTTTCACGGGTGCGATCAAAGATCACAGTGGATTATTCCAGCGTGCCAACGGCGGCACATTGTTTTTGGATGAAGTTGCAGAGCTTCCCTTGGAATTACAGGCAAAACTGCTTAGGGTGTTGCAAGAAAGGAACTATATGCCAGTCGGTGGCAACCGTACGATTGACGTAGACGTGCGAATTGTGGCGGCAACCCACCGGTCTCTGCGTGAAGAAGTTAAAAACGGGCAGTTTCGTGAAGATTTGATGTATCGGTTACGCGTTGTCCCCATTTTCCTGCCGCCGCTCAGGGAGCGCAGGGAAGATGTTAGCGTACTGATTTGGCATTTCATAGCCCAGCATAACAATCAACGGGTTCGGGTCATTGAAAAAATTGACCCTGATGCCATGCGTGCATTGCTTGATTATAAATGGCCAGGAAATATCAGGGAGCTGCATAATGTGGTGGAATATGCGTTCGCAGTGGGTAGGGGATCGACATTGCGCTTGTCTGAATTGCCACCTGAATTCAGGGAACCGCGTGTTACCGAGATGCCAAGGCAGTCTTACAAGCAATCTTCATCGCTCGACCCAGAAGATGAGATTGCAGCCATTCGTCATGCCTTAGGGCAAAGCCAAGGAAAAGCTGGGGTAGCAGCTAGTCTGCTGGGTATGAGTAGAGCCACTTTTTGGCGAAAGCGTAAGCTGCACGGAATTTGATTGATTTGCTTATCACTCGGTATCAAATTTCCAGCTATAACTGTCATTTGTTTTCGCTTAACTGGCTGTTGTGCATTGAATAAGTGAAATAAACAATCAACCCGATAACCAGCCAAATCACAAATCGCAGCCAGGTGAGGGTGGGTAAAAACAACATAAGCCCACCACAAGACAACATGCCCAGTACCGGAAATAATGGGCTAAAGGGTGAGCGGAAAGGCCGAGGCAGATTCGGTTGGGTGATACGCAGGATAATGACACCCAGGCAGACGAAGGCAAAAGCCGCCAGCGTACCGATGTTGACGAGTTCAGCAAGGTCGCCTAGCGGCATTAATCCTGCTATCAATGAAATGATTAAGCCGCACAGCACAATAATACGGACAGGTGTTTGGGTGGTTTGATTAACTTTGCAGAAAAAAGCAGACAGTAAGCCGTCGCGCGACATAGCAAAGACGATACGGGTTAAGCCGTAATAAAGCACCAGCATAACCGTTGTCAGACCTGCGATTACACCTGTAGAAATCAAGGCAGATGCCCAGTTGAAACCGATCAGGTTAAGGGCGTGGGCGACGGGGGACTCGACGTTAAGCTGCGAATAATGCACAACGCCCGTCAACAAGCCAGCGACCACAATATAAACAACCGTGCAGAACACCAATGAAGTGATGATGCCAAATGGCAAATCGCGTTGCGGATTTTTTGCTTCCTCAGCCGCCGTTGATACCGCATCAAAGCCGACGTACGCAAAAAACACCATCGAGGCACCCGCCAGCACACCTGTCGTCTTGCCGTCGGGTAGTGTCTGAAACCAGCCGAATGGCATAAATGGATGCCAGTTTTCTGGATGCACATTAAATACCGCAACGCCTATGAAGATACTGATGGTAATCAACTTAACGCAAACCATCGCATTATTGGCCTTGGCGCTTTGCTTTACGCCGATGATGAGCAGTACCATGAGGATCAGGATAATAAGGCTGGCTGGTAAATTGATGATGCCGCCCAGTTTTGGGGCTTTGGTCAAGGCTTCTGGCAAAGGTATTGCTAACGCTGAGAGGGCTTTATTAAGGTAACTAGACCAGCCATTCGCAACCGCAGCGACCGCTATGCCGTATTCCAGCAATAAATCCCAACCGATAATGAAGGCGAACAGCTCGCCGAATGCCGCGTAAGTGTAGCCATAAGCACTGCCGCAACCGCCGATTGCTGCTGATAGTTCGGCATAAGACAAGGCTGCAAAGATACATGCAAACCCCGCAATGATGAACGATAATACGACCGCAGGTCCGGCTTGCGTAGCGGCGGCAATGCCAGTCAACACGAAAATACCCGTGCCGATAATTGCGCCTACTCCAAGGAAAGTCAGATCCCAAGCCGACAAGCAGCGTTTGAGGCTTTGCTCGGCATCATCATAAGACTGGACATGTTTAGTGCGAAAAATTTGTAATGCCATAGCGGTTGGTTTTGCCTCATCGACTTATAGTGTTTGGAAAGAGTGTAGCTTAACTTGTGGAGATTATAGCCTTAGGTTTTAACGTATTGCCAAAAAACAACCTGATTTTAGGAAAGCCCACTTTGGGGGCATTATTAGGCGTGGACTTAAGGTGCGGCTAGCCTTAGAATTGGCCTTAGCGGCTATAATCCATAGTTTTTCTAAGTAGGCATCAAGCACTCAACGATAAAACTAGCTACAAAGCAAGGATTAGCCCAGCTTAATGAGCAACATCCATTTGCTTGACAATAACATTAAACACGAGGCTTTTACAAAATGAACGCATTAAAAACTCTAGTCTATTTAGCGGCAATCAGTTTCGTATCGGTAAGTACACTTGCTTATGCAGAAAACAACGAACAAGTAAAAGCTGCAATAGAACAAACAGTGGCTAAGTTAGAACAAGCCGCAGCTGCCGTGGATAAAGGCGAAGATGCTAAAGTCATTGTCGAAATGGTGCTTGAGGCTAAGCAAGCCCAAAAACCTATTTCCACGTCAGATCCCAAAGTTGCTATTAAAAAAGCGCAAGGCAGCAATAAATTGGGACAAGCACGCACTAGCCTAAACGACGGGGATCTAAAAAAAGGCGGCGAATTGGTCAAGGAAGCATTAGCCGACTACAAGGAGGTTAAGGAAAAATATAATGCGACCCACTGATATTTCTAAGGTGATCGCAACCCGTTACCGTTCTTGGTAAGCCCAGGGACGATAACGGCAACTAATTGAACCCGCAAACCATACCAATCCCAATAAGTTCTCATTGTTACCATCTCCAAAGGGAGAAGGCCAGGTTGAGAGGTTTCATACAACTTAATGCCGACGTTTCCACCGTAGCAATTGTAATAATAATTAAATTAGGATAACGGATAACACAGGG
>JABFSV010000338.1 GCA_013140405.1 Methyloglobulus sp.
AAATAGTAATGAAAGTAACAAATGCGCTGAACCATTTAATCAGGAATTTTTTAATTTTGGTGTCATAATTCCACACGGCGATGAAAAACCAGAATATTAGAAATTCCACACACTTTTACGAATACCCAAAATTAGTAGTAAGCGGCAAATGATGGGCGGTTTTCAATTAAGGCCCAAAGCATATCCTCTAACATTGGACTGTAAATTAAAAGATTATTTTAATGTCGTATCAAATAATGGCCTGTTAAGCTGCTAAAATCAATGTTCCTTATTAGGTGGGCTGAACAATGGTCAAATCAGAACTGGTGGCTATACTGAACCTCAAATTACCCGAACTACAAGGAAAGGACGTGGCGTTGGCGATTGATTGCATGGTGGAGCAAATGGTTGACGCATTGGCCCAAGGGGGGCGTGTTGAAATCAGGGGTTTTGGCAGTTTCAGTGTACGGCATCGGCCACCGCGACTCGCACGAAACCCTAAAACGGGCGAATCTGTCGATTTGCCAGCTAAAGTCGCCACCCACTTCAAGCCCGGCAAGGAATTGAGGGATCGCGTGAAGGTACCGTGCGGACAATTGACCAAATCCTTGTAATGTTGTCGGTTGAGGTTTTTAGTGGGTAAGATTCATGGATGAACTCAAAACCCTGGAAACAATTGGCCTGACCCTGCCCAGCCCAACTTACCTTTTTGGTGCCATCTTCTTTGGCATTATCGGGTTTGCCGCCTACCGGCATGGCAAGAAGGCATCGGATATGGCTACCAAATGGGGCGGAATTGTACTGATGCTCTACCCCTACGCCACATCGGGGACATGGCAGTTGTATGCCGTTGGTTTAGGGATAATTGTCGGCATCACTATTTTACGCCGGTAGCCGTGAATACCGCTAGGTCGATGGTTAAACCAGTTCCGATTTTGGAATCTAAGCACAGGTTCACATTAAAAACATCAACACGTTTATATACCAACTCCACATGATGGGGTAGTTACCACGTAGCTGCCAAAAGTGCCATCTTCGCTGGAAAGAATTTTCTGTAGGGAAGAAAATTTTGCTAAAATGTTCTATCAATTAAATGAATCTAATGATAGCATTATCGATCTATTAAAACAGTATGTGAAGGGATTCTATCTTGAAATGGCAGTGGCAAGCGGATGAATTACATGCCCATTGGCATTTAACGGCTGAAGAATCTAGCCTGCTGCATAAAAAAACCCTTCATGGCCGCTTGGGTTTTGTCGTCTCGCTCAAATATTTCCAAAATGAAAGCCATTTCCCCGAGAGTTACCGTGAAATTCCTGAAGCGGTTTTGGGCTATTTGGCCAATCAAATTGGCGTTTCTGGCGACAATTTAAGCCAATACGAATTCAATGGCCGCACTGGCAAGCGTGACCGGGCTGAAATTCTTTCATTTTTAGGAATTCGTCGTGCTAATAAAAATGACAAGTCCGAGTTTGCCAAGGTATTACTGGCTGATATGCTGCCTTCTGATCCAACCTTCATTGCGTTGCAGGATTATGCCATCCATTGGTTTAAGAATCGCCGCATAGAGCCACCTGGGTCAGTTCGGCTTGAACGATTGATCCGCTCAACGATACACACGTTTGAAACGGATTTGTTCAACCGGATAACTAAAGGCTTAAATCCGAACACGAAAGCATTGATTGATTGTTTGCTGAGTGTTGCTGAAGACGATGTAGATGGAAGCGCGGCTTTAAGCAACACCTTTTCGAGCGTCATATGGTTAAAAGACGACACTGGGAAAGTGGGGCTAGACCGAATTTTGCAGGCCATTAAAAAAATAAACTACCTACGTGATCTGGGCATCCCAAGCGAGCTGCTGGCATCACTGCCGGCGAAATGGATGCAAAAATATTACCGCCGCGCCGCAAGTGAATCAGCGTGGGAGCTGCGCCGCCACCCTGACATGATTTGTTATGCCTTGGCGGCTGTTTTTTGCTGGCAGCGACAAATGGAAATCACGGATGACTTGATCGACCTGCTAATTCAGGTCGTCCATAATATTGGGAAACGTGCCGAAAATAAAATTGATAAGAAACTGCTTGAGGATTTAAAGCTAGTCCACGGTAAGACCGGACTGCTGTTCAAATTGGCTGAAGTGGCGGTTGCACAGCCTGAAGGTGTCATTAAGGATGTCTTGTACCCAACGGTTGGGTTGGAAACGCTGAAAAACCTGGTTAAGGAATACAAGTCGAGCGGCAATGCCTACCAGGAGGAAGTCCACCAAGTGGTTCGGCGTTCTTACGGCAACCATTATCGGCGCATGATTGTCCCCCTGCTCGACACGTTGGAATTTCGCAGTAACAACAGCAACCACAAGCCTGTGTTGGATGCCTTTAATTTCCTTAAATTCAACCGGGAATTTCGAGGGCAATATTTTACAGACCTCGCTGATATTCCTATCGCAGGCGTGATTAAGTCCAAACAATTTGATAGGGTCATCGAACAAGATAGTGACGGCGATGACCGGATAAACCGCATCAATTATGAAATCGGCGTATTACAAGCTTTGCGTGAGCGCTTGCGGAGCAAAGAAATCTGGGTGGCGGGCGCTTGCCGCTACCGTAATCCAGATGAAGATTTGCCGGGCGATTTTGCCAGCAACAGTGATACCTATTATGAAGCGTTAAACTTACCCAAGGACCCGGAAGAACTGATAGCGAAATTGAAGGCGGATTTAGGGAAGGCGCTTAAGCATACGAACAAGCAAATACCTAAGAATCCATTGGTCAAAATTATCCCCATTGGTAAAAACCGGATTCGGATCACCCCGCAAGAACCCCAAGCGGAACCCGAAAACCTAGCTCGCCTTAAGGCGGAGATATTTAGCCGTTGGCCTGCAACGGGACTACTGGATGTCTTAAAAGAAGCCGACCTGCGGGTTGAATTTACCAAATTGTTCCAGAGTAGCCGACAACGAGAAATATTAGATCAAGATACGATACAAAAACGCTTATTGTTATGTCTGTTCGCACTGGGCACAAACGCTGGCTTAAAACGCATTGCCGCCAGCGGCCAAGAGGCCAGTTATAAGGAATTACTCCACATTCGGCATTCTTTCCTTGAAAAAAATACCCTGCGTGAAGCCATTGCCCAAGTCGTCAATGCGACACTGTCAGTCAGGCTTCCTGAGATTTGGGGTGAAGGTACAACCAGTTGCGCTTCGGATTCCAAAAAATTAGGTGCCTGGGACCAGAACCTCATGACCGAATGGCATATCCGATACGGCGGACGTGGGGTGATGATTTACTGGCACGTCGAGGGACAATCAGTCTGTATCTACTCCCAGCTAAAACGCTGCTCATCCTCCGAAGTGACCGCGATGATAGAAGGTGTGTTGAGACATAAAACCGACATCGACATACAGAAAACTTATACCGACAGCCACGGCCAAAGTGAAGTCGGTTTTGCGTTTTGTTATTTGCTAGGTTTTAGTTTATTGCCCAGGTTAAAAGGGGTTGCCTCACAAAAGCTCTACCTACCAGAGAAAGGCAGTAGTGCCTGTTACCGCAATCTTGAACCGATATTGACGCGTTCTATCAACTGGGAGCTGATTCGGCAGCAATACGATGAAATGGTGAAATACACGACGGCATTAAAACTTGGCACAGCCCAGGCCGAGGCGATCTTGTCCCGGTTTACGCGCAACAACATACAGCATCCGACTTACAAGGCACTGGCTGAATTGGGCAAAGTCATTAAAACTATCTTTTTGTGCCAGTACATCATTTCAGAAGCCATGCGCCAGGAAATACACGCAGGGCTGAATGTGGTTGAGAATTGGAACAGTGCAAATGGTTTTATCTTTTACGGTGACGGCAGTGAAATAGCGAGTAACCGTTTAGAAGACCAAGAA
>JABFSV010000518.1 GCA_013140405.1 Methyloglobulus sp.
GCGGTGATGTACAACGGCATCGACAATGCCGCATGGAGCCTTTTAATGTCGTCATGGGCAAAATTATCCAGCGTCCCGCCCATTGACGGCTGCACCAACACGGTCAACAGGTCGCCTTTTTTGGTGACGGTGAATTGGATGCGCTCGTCATGCTTGAGCATGGCGGCAAAGGTATCAAAAATAGCCATTAAAGCTCTCCTGTGGGTCTTTCATTTCAACTCGGTCGGCAGTGCCGTTAAAGGCAAACCCGTTACCCTAGTCATTGTCGTCGTCAAAGTAAGTTCCGGTCGTCGAAAGTCGCCTGTGTCCCAATCCATCAAACTCGTCATCATCCACCGAGTTTTCGGTAAAGCTGCTGGCCGGACCGTTGTTATCCGTTCCATCGCCCTGCCCTGCATTGATGATGACTTCGGCAATTGCCTGGGTTACGGCAGCTTGCGGAGGCTGAGCCTGTCCTTCTGAATTATCATCCCCCATAACCTTAAGAACGCAAGCTGGGACAAAGCCAGTAAAGTCATAGCCACAGCCAAACACGGCATCAATGATTTCAGTGTTCTTTTTCTTGAGAAGGCTGGTGAACTTGTTGCCTTCGGCATGGGCTTCGTAATGTGGCACAAAGGCGACACCATTGCCGTTCACAGTTTCTTGCAAGATGGATTCGAGTCCGGCCTTGGTAAAACCGCTGAGAAATGCTTTGTCTACAACAAAGTGGTGCTTTAAGGCGATGCCAAGTTGCTTGACGACCGTACCTGCACCCGCTGCCCATGCCCTGTTGCTGTCAGGCATTTTATTGTCGTGGTTCGACAATAGGTGCTGCACCAGCCGGTCATTGAACGCCTGGATGTCTTCGGTGCCGATACCAGCCAGTTTCTCCAAGAATCGGCTCAGACCTGCCGTTCTTAGTGACCCTCCGCGTAACGGCTCAGGCAACAACGTGTCGTCCACGCCGACGCAAACTAACTGCACTAAGCCGAACGTATTCAGGCACAGTTTCATGCGCGGGTCATCGATGGCTGATTTCGCTGCCAACTGTCTATAAAATGTTTCGATGGCTTCGGTTACTTTGCCGGGAATTGTTGCTGCACCGGCAGTTTCGGCCTTGGCGGGTTTCTTCTTGCCTGTAGTGTCCTGACCACCGGCAACTTTCCCCGCCACGCTTTGGGTGGCAGCAGCCGACAGGGACGCCGCCACTAGCCCTGGTTTCAGGGAGTCTTGGTAAGACGCTACTTTTCCCTTGTGGCAATCCAGATTGAAACAGCAATCCTCCGTCACTTTGCCGATTTTGTCAGGGGATGTGTTGAGCAAAGCCCCGAAATGGGCGCATTGCCGGCAACCTCGCTCAA
Source organism: Methyloglobulus sp. (assembly GCA_013140405.1). Taxonomy (GTDB): domain Bacteria; phylum Pseudomonadota; class Gammaproteobacteria; order Methylococcales; family Methylomonadaceae; genus Methyloglobulus. The sequence goes on from JABFSV010000518.1 coordinate 1,344, forward strand.
ACTGGGTCTTGCCAACACCATTTTCACCTTGCTGGCAAATCACCGTGTAACTGTCCTTGGTACGTTCCGTGTCGAGGAACACCACGGCATACTGTTCCGCCAGTCCGCCTTTTTTGGCCAGCATGGCGGCATCGGTTTTGGCCGTGAAACAGTCGTGGTTGGCGCATTTGCCGCCGTCGATATGGTCGTCGAACAGGCTGGCTTGCAACGCCGAATTATGGGGGCAATTTTGGCACTCGGCCTTGTCGAAACAGGCTTTGGACAAGGCCATAGAAAAACCTGCCAGTTTGGCCTTGAGGTCGCCTACCGTATAACCGTCTGAAATGATCTTGGTCAAGGTGTTGACTTGGAACTCGCTTGGCAACTGGCTCAGCAGTTCGGCATGGCCGAGCTTGATTTTGCGTTCGGCCAACGCGTCCAGCACGGCTTGGTCGGCGTGGAGCAACAGCATCCTGGAATCGAACTTGGATTGGCTCCAACCCAATAGCCGCATGGCTTCCTGGCGGTCGTTGCCGCAGCCCGTCAATACTTTCCTGGCAGACTGGGCTTCTTCGGCTGGGGTGATGTTAGCGCGTTGGGCGTTTTCGATGATGGCGACCACCATCGCTTCGGCATCGCCTATCTCTCGGACGACAACAGGGATGTGTGCCAATCCGGCTTCCTTAGCCGCCCTAAACCGGCGTTCGCCGCACACCACCCAATAGCCGCCGCTACCGTCGGACGCAGGACGCACCATTATCGGCTGGATGATGCCGTTTTCTTTTACTGACTCAACCAGTTCCGCGTGTTCGGACGGGTCGAAATATTTGCGCGGGTTAAAGCCTTCTTTTGCCTTGATTACCCCAATCGGCAGGTTGGCGGCATTAATGTTTTGTGGGTCTTTAAGTTCCATAAAATCTCCTTGAAAAAAAGGCCGCAGCCAATAATTAGCTATTGGCAGCGGCAATGGTTGGGCAGAGGCAAGCCCACCATTAGGCTCTCATAGGGCGTTGGTTATGCAAGGGCAAAACGGCAATATTTTTAATGATTTATGGAATATTCTTGGCTAATTTTGGGAGGAAATAGCTGGCTTCCAGCGTCGCAACAGGAAGCTACAAATCAAGGGGACAAGGTCTTGACAAGACGCTGGGAGGGCGGGACAGTATGGTTTGTTGGGGTAAATTGCAGCGTCCAAACGGGACTACATGGGCGAATGCTGCAAGCCACATCCTTCCCTGGCTAGGGTATTTACCTCACAAAGCGCAAGGGGGAATTGTGCTGAAAACAGCCAACATTATGCAATGCCATCCGCAACATTTCTGGAAAGGCTTTGATACGACATGCAATTAATGGTTGCTACACTTGCCCATTGCCAAAGGTTTTGTTTTAATGAACAAAACTCCCGTCTGTGTTGGACACTACAATAATAATATAAGGATAAACCATGCTTGAAATAAGTTTAACCGGGGTTGCAGCCTTTGCCGCCTATACGTTTTATGCGATCACGAGTGACCTTAAAGCCACCAAACAACCAGTCATCCAAAACATCGACAAAGCTCCTGAAACAGCTACTACTGTCGCCGTCGAAGCACCAAAAGCCTTAGAAAAAGCAAAGCCACCAAAACCAAAGGCTCAAAAGCCTGTGCAAACTGTCGGCAATAAACCTGAACCAGCTGCTACTGTCGCCGTCGAAGCCCCAAAAGCCGTAGAAAAAGTAAGTACACCAATGCCCAAAGCAGCACCAAAACCGAAAGCTGCCCCTAAGAAAGCCACGGCAAAACCAGCCGCCAAACCGGCCGAACCCGATCCTGTCGAGATCGCAGCGAACACTATCCTGGCTTTTGTAACAGCAAACGGACCAGTGACCCTCAACAAGCTGATAAAAGATACCAAGTTGGACAAAGGGACGGTAGAGTTGGCGACCGAGAAACTCATCAACGATAAAACTGCTGTGGCTATCAAGCGCGGTGGGCAACCCAGCATCGCCCTTTCGCCCAAATAAAACGACACTGCCAACCATCATTGCTGGTGGCTGCGATCCTGATTGGGCTTAACCCGAGTTGAGATGAAAACTTAAAGCAAGCCCTAGTACAACCAAAAGGGGTATTCGGCTGTACCAGGTCTCAAATTTGCGTAAAATCCGTGGCGGTCATTGGCGACTTAATCGTGCTACGTCCTGGTAGCGCCAACCCACTACCTGTCCATTCAAGCGGCCAAAGCCAACCCTGGCCTGGAAAGGTGTAAGGTGAACGGGATACCGCAAATGGAGAAGGCGAGCTTTTTAGTCGGCTGGTGAACCAAAGATTACATCAATCTTACGGACCGAAGGTCGGTAGTGGTCAACTGTGCAATTCTGTTATACACGTTCACCACCGATTCTGACAGTCGGCAATCGTTTCTCTACTGCCGATGAGAAGCAAATTTGAAAATCATTTTTCAATTTTTAGTGTGTGGCAATTTTCGAGCATCAGAAACGGTGTCTTCTCGGACATTCACGAAGCAAATTTCAAGAAATTTTGAATTTCAATCACCGGCC
>JABFSV010000425.1 GCA_013140405.1 Methyloglobulus sp.
GGCTTAGGCGCTGGGAGTACGGCGGATGTAGATTTAACGACCATTTTTCACGGTGGATCAGCCTCTAGTGGTTCGTTATGGGGCTTTGCAAACACCGATGGTTTGAGCTTGAGTGACGGAACGTATGGTTTGTTTTTTATAATATTCCTAATAAACCTTGTGTACTATTTTACATTACAAGTTAGCAACGTAGTGATGCCTGACGTACCCGTACCAGCCGCTGTTTGGCTGTTCGGTTCTGCGTTGATGGGTCTTGTCGGTGTAGCACGCCGCAAATCACAACCTGCACTTGCTGCATAATAATTTTTTTTGCTTTATACTTTGAAGGGGGGCTTATGCCCCCCTTTTTAATTTCAGGCTGAACATATGAAAACATTCAAAATAAAATTAGCTAAGGCCTTGCTTATTATGGCAATGTGCTTGTTTTATCAAACGAGCTTTGCTGAAACCGAAAAATATTTAATTAACCCAGGCGATATCCTAGAAATATCAGTCTGGAATGAAGATGCCCTAAAACGAGAAGTGCGGGTTTTGCCGGACGGAACGATAGGCTTCCCACTAACAGGGACTGTTTCAGCCTCAGGCAGATCCGTTGAAGCCTTAAAAAAAGAGTTGACTGAAAAACTGACGGAATACATTGCCGAACCCGTCGTCAATATTGCTGTTAAATCGGCTGAAGGCAATGCCGTTTATATGACCGGTCAAGTAAAAAATCCAGGTAAATTTATTATGACAGAGCCTATGAATGTCATGCAGATACTGAGTCTAGCCGGCGGCCTGACCCCATTTGCAGCAGAAAATGATATTGTCATCTTAAGGAAAGGCAGCAAAGGCGCTGCTGAATCGATCAAATTTGAATACGGCGACCTGGAAGAGGGCAATAGCCTGTCAAAAAACCATTTATTGAAAAGCGGCGATGTTATCGTTGTCCCTTAACTCAGGGCAAAGTTCTCGGGTGATGCGGTCAGTTCTGGCATTCATTGGCTTGTATTTGTTTTTGCTTGGGCCTTCTCAAGGTGCAGAATGGACATTGAAGGGTTCTCTTGACCAATCGTTAGGCTATGACTCAAATGTCCGTATGCAAGCAGACCCGCAGGGGTCGTTCAAGTATATGATCGTACCTGTCTTAACATTTCTACGTAAAACCGATGTCACTGAAATCCAGGCTGATGCTACCTATGGCACCCAGGTTTACACAGAAATTCCGCAATTCAACCAAGATATACAGCACTACGGGCTGAGAGGCTTGTATAAAACCGACAAGTTGGATTGGGCGGTTGAGTCGAGTTATTCGATAACACCTTCACGTAATAACGCCGTACAAGATTCTGGCAATTTTAACTCGAATGCGACGAGCGACACTTGGTCAGTTTCACCTTCTGTGTCTTATAAAATAGATGAGCTTAATAGCATAATCTTGTCTCCGTCGTATTCTGAAACAAGCTTTACGAATGCGTCTGCTTCAGATAACTTCAGGAATCGAAGCAACACGAATGTGAATCTGGCTTGGCAAGGCCTATGGACTGAGCGTTACTCCAGCACGGTCAGTTTGTTTTACTCCAAATTTGAGTCTCAACAAGGAAGCACAACTTCCCTGTCTGACTTTGCTTTTGACAGTGTCGGCATTAATTTATCAAATGCTTACTCATTGTCCGAGAATTGGAAACTCGATGGGACAATTGGTGGTCGGCACACAGAGTCAAAGAGTAATGGAACTAGCGGAAGTTCAATTGGTTTTTTAGCAAATGCGAGTCTTGGCTACACTGCCGAAAGCTATAGTTCCAGCATTTTTTTTAATCGGTCACTGGCCCCATCAAGCCAGGGCAATCTTCAAGAACTTACTGGCGTTGGCTTGAATTTTGATTATAAAATTGCTGATAATTTGACGGCCAGCTTCAATGCGAACTATCAACAATCCACCCAAATCAATTCTACTAATCAAGGTGACAATCAAAGAGCCAGGAAAAACATTAGCATTCAACCTTCCATTAACTGGCAGTTGTCGCCGGATTGGACACTTTCCGGTAGTTATCGGTATAGGAGTCAAAATAGATCATTTAGTGGTGATGTTAATTCACCCAATACAGACGCTGAGTCCAACCTATTTATGCTTTCTATCAACTATAATTGGCAAGGCTTGAGCATATCGAGATAAACATGGAATCAGAAGAAAAAACGCTTAAAGACTACTTACAAATAATCCGTAGACGCAAGTACACCATCATCACCCCAATGCTGGTTTTGTTGTTGTTAAGTGTTATTGTTGCAATTGCCCTACCCCCCGTTTATCGCTCAAAAGCAACCATTCTGATAGAACAGCAACACATACCGGCCGACCTAGTTAAATCAACAGTCATCAGTTTTGCCGATGAAAGAATTCGGCAAATTCAGCAAAAACTGATGACCATTGACAACTTAAACAAAATTATCGAGAAATTCAATCTTTACCCGAAAGAAAAAAACTTAGTCAATGCCTCGGATTTGGCGGAACAGTTTAGGCTAGCCACGACGCTTGAATTAATCAATGCAGATGTTGTTGGCAAAGGAAAAAACACCAAGGCCACTTTAGCGTTTACCTTGGCATTTGACTACAAAGTCCCCACAATTACGCAAAAAGTGGCAAATGAACTTGTCACTTTGTTCCTCGATGAAAATATCAGGTCAAGGACTCAACGCGCAGAGGAATCAACCAAATTTCTCCAGGAAGAGGCAGAAAAATTTAAGCTCGAAATCCAAAAAATCGAGAACCAGTTAGCCGAATATAAAGACAAATACAGTGGCAGCTTGCCAGAACTTTTAAGTGTAAATATGTCTTCCATAGCGAGGATTGAAAACACCCAGCAACAATTGCAATTGCAAGAAAAAATGCTGGTAGAAAGGAGAATAAACCTACACAATCAACTCGCCAGCACCAGCCCTGTCGTTATTGAATCGGGAGACAACAAAAATACCAAGGTTGAAACCAGAGCGTCACTTGAAGCAGAGTACAAAAACCTGTTAAAAAAATACTCCAACACCCACCCAGATACCAAAGCCTTGAAAAGGAGACTAGATGAGTTCGAAGAGCCAAATAAGGGTCAGGCCAGCAACGCAAATATAAATAACCCTGCTTATTTACAGTTGCAAAGTGAGCTCAACATCGCAACTGTCGAACTACAAAACATCAACCAGCAAAAAATAGCGTTGGCAGCACAATTAAAAAAGCTAGAAACCAATATTTCGCAAACCCACCAAGTGGAGCGCGGATATTCTGACCTGATGAGGGATTTGGAAAACCACAAAACCAAATATACCGAACTAAAGGCCAAATATTTAGAGGCAAAACTCTCGCAAAATCTGGAAGCAGAACAGAAAGCAGAGAAATTTACCTTGCTGGAGCCCCCAAGAGTTCCAGAGAAACCAGAGAAACCAAACCGGATCAAGATTATATTCTTAGGCTTCCTCTTTTCAATTGCAGGTGGCTTAGGTGCGGGACTACTAGCCGAGATGATGGACAATAGTATTCGCAACCACAATGTTTTAACCCAATTAACGGGCTCTGAACCATTGGTTGTCATCCCTTATATTGAAAACCAGGAAGACCTAAACCGAAGCAGGAAAAATAAAATTAATTTTACCCTTTTGGGATTATTTTTGATTGTTGGTGCCGCTCTAGCGATTCACTTTTTCTATATGCCGCTAGATATTGCAGTCAACAAAGTTTCTGATCGCCTAAGCATGTTGTTTTAATTAAACAGATGCCTAAAAATGATAACACCAATTTGCAATCATTCAGGATAAGAACCAGTAATGTGTTTTAAAACGTCTGACCTGACCTTGGCTGCATACTTTAGCCCTTGTTCACCCAAACGGATTAAC
>JABFSV010000504.1 GCA_013140405.1 Methyloglobulus sp.
GCGAATTGCCGATAAAACCGTCGGTATTGATGAGTTCGCCAGGAGCTAGGGCATTAAAGCTGGGGTCATGCTTTCTGGCAGCGGCTTCATCAATTGCCAAACCACCGATATGCGTGTTGTTTTGGTCGCGGTAAAAACCATCAACGTGGTATGCAAAGTTGTTTTTGCCGCCCTCCAGTTTCAGTGCGCTGGATGATTCGTTGCTTGCCGAATCGTAGCGTTGTTCGCCGGCACCGCCGATGAGTTTATCTGGGACAACTTCTGGAATGCGGTTGTCGATGACATTAACGATACCACCAATCGCACCATTGCCATAAAGAAGCGTGGAAGGGCCACGTAAAACGTCTACCCGTTCTGCAATGATAGGGTCAACGCCATTGGCGTGGTCTGGGCTTAATGACGACACGTCATTATTGCCCAAACTGTTTTGCATTACCCGTACCCGTGGGCCGGCTTGCCCACGAATCACAGGAGAACCCACGCCAGCACCGAACGATTGGCTGGTGATGCCCAATTCATTGCTCAGCGTGTCGCCAATCGTTTGGCCTACTTTGTTACGTAGCTCATCGCCGGATAATACCGTCGTCGGCTTTGCCGATTTTGCTGATGAATGTTTAATCCCAGAGCCGTAAACAATCATCTCATCTAATTGTTGAGTGATGTCATTATCGGCATAAACCAATGAAATTATGGAGAAAAAAGAAATAAAAATGAGCGGGTACTTGTTCATTTGATTACTTTTGGATAAGGTGATATTAGGATAAAAATGTTATAACATAACATATTATTTTGATGTAACCCACGATTGTATTTTCTCAAAACAATATTTTGTCGAATGTGCCAATCCCAAGACATTGGTTTTGATGTTAGTTGGCAAGGAAAAGAGGAAAGCGAGGTCGGTATAGATAAAAAAACGGGCAGGGAAATCATCAAAATAAACCCTGAGTTTTATAGGCCTACAGAGGTTGATTTATTGCTGTGTGGTGCGACAAAAGCTGAGAAAAAATTAGGATGGAAGCTGAAAACAACATTCGAAACCTTAGTTGAAACGATGGCTAAATCAGATGCAAAATAACTTGAAGTGCTTCAAAAATAACATCCGACACGGATGCTGCTATGTGATAAAAGGTAACTGACAACGAATCGGCAATAATCCACAAAACCAAACAACCACGCCAGCACTCTTACGAACTTGGCGTGGTCGTCTTCTACAAAATTAAATCAAAGGCTTCAAGTCAGCGAATGCTTTAGCTGCATTTGACAGGTGTTCTTCAATTCCTTTCATATCGTTATTTTTTGCCATTGTTCTGGCTTTTTTCAAGGTTTCGTTAGCTCGTGCGCGTTCTCTGTCAACCACGTCATTAGCGTTAACTTCTTTGCTGTAATCCATGCCTTGTTTGATGATTTTGTAAACTTCATCACCACTAGCGCCAGCAGCTACAGCCGCTTGGGCTTTCTTGATTTCACCTAGAACCATATCAATTGCATCAGCGGGTGAATAAGAAATTCTGCCCTCACCAGCTTCTGCCAGAGCAACTGATGAAAAAGTCCCCATAGCCAGGGCAACCAGAGAAGAGAGTGCGATTATTTTTAAGGTTTTCATATAGGATTTATCCTCGAGTGTGTTGTATAGCGTTGTTTTGGTCAATTTCTTAGAATCACCATAGCGGATTTTATCATGTTTTTAATCAAATTTATTTACTCGCCTTGAAAATCATTTATATCTTTGAAATACAAACACTAAAACACTAAAAAGAAGCCTAAGATGTCGCCAAACCCCCATTTCTGTCAGTTAGCTAGTAGGATTCTTAAACGATTTTCTGCATTGTAAGGCGCAATTCAAGATGATTTGGCGTGATGCTATTCGCGTATTCATTCTAGCCCAGGCAGCATGAGTACAGTTTTCAGGGTATCGAAACATTTTCGGTCAATCGCACTATCGACCATGCCCTGCATAATCTCCAGGGTACGTTCTATGGAATTTGCAGCGTGATAGGGACGTTCAGCGCTGATTGCATCGAATATATCGGCAACCGTGATAATTCGTGTTTCCAAGCAAATCTGATCCGCCGTTAAGCGCCGTGGATATCCCCTTCCATCTAACCGTTCGTGGTGGGCAGCGGCAATCGTGGCAAGGTCTTTAAACTGGACAATTTTACTTAATATTTCTTCGCCCAAGCGAGCATGTTGTTGGACGTTCAGAAATTCTTCATCGGTTAATTTTCCAGGCTTCTCTAAGATGCAGCTGCTAATGCCTAACTTACCAACATCGTGTAACAGAGCCGCCCGTCGAATATCTTTACGCTGCGGTTCTGGCAAATTAAATTGTTCAGCTATCGCGCAAGCGTAAAAGGCTACCCTTTCGCTATGTCCTGCCGTAAATGGGCTTTTTGAGTCGATGACTTGCCCAAAAGCGGCAGCAATATCATCCATATAGTCCTCATCCAGAGGCATCGAGAAATCAGCCGGTTCTAAAGAAAATACGGCTTGATCAATGTCCTGACTGTTCAATGTCTGCCAAAACGCTGGGATTTTTGCCACTTTTTCAAAGGCTGAGACAAGATCGGGATCGAACCAATTGCCTGCACGCTGCCGAATTTCAGCCATTGCGGCGGCTTGCCCATTAGAAAAGTTAAACACATCTATGATTTGTGACAGTAAAGCGATACGCGCATTAAGTGGTATGCTGTCGCCCCGAAGCGCCTCGGGATGTCCAGAGCCATTCCAATGTTCATCAAGCGAATGGATCCCTAATGCCACAGTTTCAGGAAAACGTAGTTTTCGTGCGATTTGCGCCCCGCGATTACAGCGCGTCTGGATCAATTCCTGCGCTATAGCGTCGCCATTCCGTATGATATTGAGAATAGTGGTTAAACGCTTTGACCAGCCAACGTTTTTGCCCGTGTGTTCAAACACGAAGCCCAGAATCTGCGACACATTTGTGCCAGCTAATTTAAAATCGTGTTTAAAGTTGAGGTCATCCGTAAGGTAAAGTTCACAAATTCGGGCCGCATTGCTGCTGCAACCCAAATCTTTCAGCAGTAGCGTGTAATACAAACCCCAAATAGCCGCATCTTCCAAACCTATCTGGCGTCCGATATGAATGCCGATCCAACAGCACCGCATACAATGGCCTTCAGGCTGGCCCTCGGTCATATCCAGCGCATAACTGAGGGAACCCAATAATTCCGCTAGTTTGAGCGAATCACCTTTATCAATGTCACTCATAATTTTCTCTGGGTTTCATTTCACGACGAGCGGAAACGCTGAACAAGTCCTTCGACAGGCTCAGGACGAACGGTAAGGCGTTGATTCCGTTAGTGGTGAGCTTGTCGAACCATGAATGGAATCAACTTGTTCAGAGTTTCCTTTATTTATATGAAAGCTAGAAGGTTTGCGTAACTTGACAAAATGCACCCTAACGACAAGGATGTTGTGTGGGCAGATATTGCTATTGCAATTTGTTTGTGCAAGTCGTTAAGTGCTGTTGGTAATTAATCTCCTTGATATTGTTGGATAGGAAGTTCTAGCTCAAAAAAATATCAAATTATTTTAAATTTTCCGTCACATGCGGTTCAATCAATTGGTACAACATCTGGTGCATTTTCGGGCTACCGGCAATAACATTGCCGGTAGCCAGGTAATTGTCATTAAAAGAAAAGTCAGTAACTACGCCGCCCGCTTCCTTTATCAGCAAGATACCGGCTGCCATATCCCATTCCATAATGCCGATTTCCCAGAAACCATCTAAACGTCCTGCGGCGACGTAGGCCAAATCTAATGCTGCTGCACCAGCCCGACGAATACCGGCAGCTTCCATCGAAATGGCTTTGAACATGCCGACATACGCATCCA
>JABFSV010000156.1 GCA_013140405.1 Methyloglobulus sp.
TACCAAGCCCATGCACACACTGATCGTAAAGCTTTTGTCGTCCCATGCAAAGCTTGTTTTATTGATGAGATCCCGGATATGTTTTGCGGTTTCGTGGCCTTCATCAGGCGTGACGTTTTTCAACAAAAACCCGAAGGTTTTGTCGCCAAGCCTGGACACTATTCCGTCTTTGCCCAGTGTTTGGTCAAGTAATTGTGCCACTTGCGTAAGCAATTGGTCGCCGCCAAGAGAGCCACAAACGTTGGTGATTATCCGAAAATCTTCTATTTCCAGATAACCCAAGACATGCTCATACTGGGAACTCTGAAAACGGGTGATTCGTTCCTTGAGCAGATTGATGAAGCGCTTTCGGTTAGGCAAATTGGTGACTGGATCGTGCGAAACGCTATGGATTAGCTTTTCCTGCATTTGTTGCAGCATGGAGGTGGTCGCCCTATCCATCAAGGGTTCGTCGAGGTTTTCGATCTGCGTTACAACACCGCTTTGCAGGAGTTCAGCCAGCTCATTACGGGCAAGTTCTTGCTTTTTATAACCGTCACGATTGACAAAGACAAAGTTCCGAGGGATCTCACCAATCCATACCAGCTTTAGCGGTTCGAAAGATTCTTTTTCTAGTGAAAAAGTAAACCAATCCCCTGTTGTTAACTGGTCAACCTCAAGATACCACCTGTCTGATATGAACTCGTTAGGCGGTTCTTTTGCTTTAGGTTCAATAAACGTTTTATCAATCGGTTTTCGGACGCGGGGCATCCCCTTGCCCAATAGGGTGTCCCTCAGTTCATCAATAATTTTGCCATGGATAAAGGCGTTAGTGCAGACAGTGTTTAATGTATTGCTGATAAAGTCGAGTTCTATTTCGATGACGCTGAATTGTTCTTCGGGCAGTTGTTCCAGGTCAGCATACCAAGCCAACAATTCATCAATCACTTCAAGGAAGCGTTGCTGGCTGGCAACGTCTTCATTTAGTTCTGTCATCACCAGAAGGTGTTGCCAACCCGAGTCAAGCAGATGCTGGATGATGCCAGGTACAGTTTTCCCTGCTATACGGCTAGCTATTTTATTCTGGATATTTTGTCTTGCCTTTTCAAGTTTCTGTTTGCCTTCGTAAATTTCGATAACCCTGCGAATATTTACATCTTTGGCCCTGGCGACGGGAACAGAAATTTCCTTAAGCTCTTCATTCGCTTTGGCGAAAATATCGGGGTTATTGATTGAACCTTGGGCAATTCTGGATACTAGCTGATCCAGCACTTGTTTGATCTGGGTGTTTTTTATGACTTTGTTTTGGTTGACCGCACTCTCCAAGGAGAATAATTGGTTCAAAAGGTTGCGGGCTGGATGGTTTTCCGAATCCAAAAAATTAGGGTCTTGTATGGTCAGTGCCATCAAAGGTAACTTGATATTTTCCAGGTAGGTTTTAATGCTGGGTGTGAGCACCGACTCATCCAAAAGTGCCTGAAAAAGCTGGTCATAGACATCCAGCTTGGTTTTGTCCGCCGATGAAAATGTTTTTGTGCCAAAGTATGGCGACGAGCCTGCTGATTCGTTGAGTTGTGTTTTAAGCAGGTTCGATGCGTCTTGAGGCAGTTGTTGCAGCGCCCTGGAAGCCTGTAACGTGGTTAAAGCCGACAATAGTTCATCGGATGAATATTCAGGCTCGCCAAATTGGCTAGGTATTTCGTTGCCCGCAGGTTGGGCGAGGTTAGCCATGCTGGTTTGATTTGCTGCCAAACTTTGGCTGATAAGATTGAACAGTTTGCTTGCTGTTTGGGTAACAGGCGGGTGATAGGTAGCTTGCCGGGAAGGTGGGGCGGAAGGGGATAACAAATCCGACGATTCAGGATAGAACGAAGCATCGTTGTCGAACGTTGGCAAATTTCGGCCCGATGAGAAGTTTTCTGTGAAGGCATCTTGCTTGGTGTTCGTTGGGTAATTTTTCTTCCAGACGATATCCTGGGCATTGTTGCTAGGTGCGCCATGCTCTGCTAGAAGTTGATCAAAAGCCTTGTATAACGAGGGCAAATGATCGGTCAGCGTCGTCTGAAAAGCCCTGTAAAGTGATTTTTTGGCGGCAGTACTTTCTTCTATGCTAGCGATTTCTTTGCGAAAACATTCGCACAATTGCTCTGGGGAAATGGGGTTCCTGATCAGGTAGCGAGGGAAGCAGGTGACATAACTAATCTTTAGTTCCAGTTGATAAAGTTGGTTTTTGAATTGGGTGTTAACTTTTCGTATCAGCGTGGAGTAATTTAGCCAATCTTCAAAAGTCTCCTTTTCCACCAGCGATAGGCTAGACTCAGGCGCTTCACTTGCTTTTCTTGCCTCGTCCTTATCGACAGTAAAATTCATCCCAGAGGTAATTGCGTCGCAAAAATTAGCGATTAGCGAATCTTTGTTCATTCGCAAGACCGAGATTAGATTAGTTTGGGCGGCGACATCCTTAAAGTTTTCGGCAAATGCGGGTGGTTTTTCCAGCTCATCTTCTGCGTCATTGAAAAATTCGCGCATGAATACGGGTAAGCTGTTAATCAGCATATTCCTGAAGGCATCTTTGAAAATTTCTTGATTGGATGAGGTCAGAAAAAATCGAGGATTGTTGGAATAGGCGGCAATAGAACCCACGCTGGTTGATTGTGTCAAAGCCGTAAACATGGAGTCAGAAATATTATCGAAAACCACGCCAATCCCATCGTCTGCCAACCGCGCGACTTGGGCATCTATTTGAAAATACTCTTTTGTTGATTCGGTTTGTGCTGAAAAGTAGATCTTGGCATTTTTACCTTTCTGCAAACCAACAACGGCGGGTTGTTTAAGTTGCAAAAACAGCCCTTGTTCACAAAAATCAAGGATGACGCATTGAATGCTGGTTTTATCACCAATAGCCATTACGGCTTCAACGTTTGTTCCATGACGTTTGAAGCGGCGTTTTTCCGATGTTTTGTTGGGCGTTGCCATAAAGTCGTGTGGTAGTTGCTACCCTAAGGTTAATAATAAGTGTTTTATTGTAGTCCAAATTTAGATGCTTAAGTAATAATTCCTAGACCGCATTTTATGAGTGGAAAATAGTGTTTCCGTTCAAAACCATTACTGGAGTATTTCAAAAATCGCGGTCATTTCAAGGTTTTAATAGTCCATTTTGGAAAGCACTTTCAGGAAATTGCATCGTCATGCAATGTAAGCTGCCGTATTGATGTACCAATGGACGGCATGGTGTGGGGATAATCTTATGGTTAGGGAAACATTCCGCCAGACGTTCTGCTGCAATAGCATCCATAGGGTCATCGTAGGCGGGAACCATAACTGCATGGTTAATAATGAGAAAGTTGGCGTAATTGGCTGGCAACCGCTGGTCTTCTTCGTCAAATATCGGTTTAGGCATAGGCAGGGCGACCAATTGATAAGGTTCTTTAGTTGCTGTCCGAAAGGTCTCCAGTTGGGCTTCCATGCGTTTTAAGCTGTGATAGTGACGGTCATTGCTGTCATCACAACTGGTGTAGGCGATTGTTGTTGGCGAGCAGAAACGTGCCAGTGTGTCTATGTGGGCATTAGTGTCGTCGCCAGCCAAGTTGTCCTGGTCTATCCATAACACTCGTTTAGCACCCAAATGCTGCAATAACTGCTGCTCAATATCAAGCTGCGTAAGGTCTTTATTTCTATTGGGGTTTAACAGGCATTGCCGAGTGGTCAAAATAGTATCAACACCGTCGCTTTCGATACTGCCACCTTCCAGGATAAAATCAATGTCCTGATGGTTGATACCTTTGAATGGGCTATGCGTCAATAATTTATGGTTAAGCGCATTATCCTCATGATAGGGATACTT
>JABFSV010000430.1 GCA_013140405.1 Methyloglobulus sp.
ACATTGCCGAAGCCGTTGCAAACGCTGATTGTATTGTCATAGCCACCCCAGTTGGCGCGATTGAATCAGTCCTTACTTTGCTTAAGCCATTTTGGGACGAAAAAGCTATCTACACCGATGTGGGCAGCACCAAAAGCAGTGTGATAGCTGCAGCGGAGAAAGTTTTTGGGCATGTTCCTGATAATCTAGTTCCAGCCCATCCTATTGCTGGTGCGGAGCAAAGCGGGGCCATTGCATCGGTAGATGACTTGTTTCTCCATAAGCGGCTGATTATTACGCCTCATAAAACAACGCAAGTGAGTGCCGTGCAAAAGATACAGGTTTTTTGGGAGCGGTTAGGCGCACAAGTCGCTATTATGGATGCTGCCCGTCATGATGCTATTCTTGCGGCAACCAGCCACTTGCCTCACATCGTGGCATTCGCAATGGTCGATATGTTGGGGCATAAAGATGAGCAGTCTGAAATTTTTAAATATGCCGCGAGTGGTTTTCGCGATTTTACCCGCATTGCATCCAGTGATCCGACCATGTGGCTGGATATATGCACAGCAAATAAAAATGAAATCATCCCTTTGATTCAGCAATTAAAAGTCGAGCTGGATAAAATAGAACGGTTTCTGGAAACCAACAATAACCAGCAACTTTTTAATACGTTTACCTATGCCGGTAAGGCGCGGCAACGCTTTCTTGATCTCTACGAAAACTAAACTATGTCAAAATCAATTACTTTTATCGTTCAACCAGGTGGTCAATTACAAGGCGAGGCACGAGTGCCTGGTGACAAATCCATGTCGCACAGATCAATCATGTTGGGTTCACTAGCCGAAGGTGTGACCCACGTTAAAGGCTTTCTGGAAGCCGAAGATGCCTTGGCGACTTTGCAAGCCTTTCGCGATATGGGTGTGCAAATTGAAGGCCCGGTTGATGGTTGCGTGACGATTCATGGTGTGGGTAAACATGGGTTGAAAGCACCGCAAGAGGAATTGTATCTGGGTAATTCAGGGACATCCATGCGGCTTTTGAGTGGCCTTTTGGCGGGACAGTCCTTTAACACTGTATTGACTGGTGATAAATCCTTGTCGGGTCGTCCTATGAAGCGAGTAACTGAACCCTTGGCTGCTATGGGCGCTGCTATCAAGACAACGGACAAAGGCACTGCACCCTTGGAAATAGCTGGCAGGGCAGGGCAGTTGCAAGCCATTGATTATGTTATGCCGATGGCGAGCGCTCAGGTTAAGTCCTGCTTGTTACTTGCCGGGATGTACGCCCAGGGTGAGACCAGTGTCACTGAGCCAGCACCTACCCGCGACCATACTGAACGTATGTTGTCGGGATTTTCTTATCCGGTAAAGCAAGACGGCAGCAAAGTCAGCATTACGGCGGAAGGCAAATTGACCGCAACCGATATTGATGTACCCAGCGATATATCATCAGCAGCGTTTCTCCTGGTGGGTGCGTCGATTGCGTCTGGTTCGGATATAGTGCTAAGGCATGTCGGTATCAATCCTACCCGTACAGGCGTGATCTCTATCCTGCGACTGATGGGTGCAAGTATCGAAATCTTAAATGAGCGCATCGTAGGTGGAGAACCCGTAGCGGATTTGCATGTTGTTTCCAAGCCATTAAAAGGTATCGATATTCCTGAAGAACTTGTACCTCTGGCGATTGATGAATTCCCCGTGCTGTTTGTGGCGGCGGCTTGTGCAGAAGGTCAAACTCGGCTTAGTGGTGCAGAGGAACTTAGGGTTAAGGAATCAGACCGCATTCAGGTTATGGCTGATGGTTTGCAAATATTGGGTGTTGATGCTCAGCCCACCACAGATGGCATGGTCATCCAGGGCGGAGGAAAAATTGGCGGCGGTGTTGTGGTGTCACATGGTGACCATCGTATAGCGATGGCCTTTGCTATCGCCGGATTGCGCGCCAATGCGCCCATTACCATTTTAGATTGTGCCAACGTCAATACTTCGTTCCCTGAATTTAAGGATTTGGCAAAAAACTTGGGGTTAGCTTTAGTCTGCGAAGAAAGTGCAGAGAGTATGAGCTGTTAATGCACATCCCCGTTTTGACTATTGATGGGCCGAGTGGTGCGGGTAAGGGTACAGTCAGCCGAATCGTAGCGAAAAAGCTGGGCTGGAATTACCTGGACAGCGGTTCCATTTACCGATCATTGGCTATTGCCTTGCTACAAAAGGATATTGATCTAGCAAATGTTAAGGAAATCGTGGCTACAGCCCAGGCTATGGATTTAGCATTTCAATGTGATGATGAATTAATCGTTAAATTAAACGGCGTAGACATAACGGCACAACTAGGTACAGAAGCGACTGGAAATGTTGCCTCTATAGTTGCAGCAATACCTGAGGTAAGGCAGGTATTGCTGCAAAAACAAAAGGATTTTAAAGCGCTGCCAGGATTAGTTGCGGATGGCCGCGACATGGGAACCGTTGTGTTTCCTGATGCCGACTTCAAAGTTTATTTAACTGCAAGCGCCGCCAAAAGGGCTGAAAGAAGATATAAACAGTTGATGGAAAAAGGAATTGATGTTAATATTCGGCAGATAACCAGAGAGATAGAAGAGCGTGACTGCCGCGATAAGGGGCGCTTAACAGCCCCTTTAGCCCAGGCAGACGATGCCCTTTTCATTGATTCATCTGCATTGACGATAGAAGCTGTCATTGTGCAGGTGCTGAGTTTAGTTCCGCAACATTTAGCTATGTAAGCACATGCTACGTGATTGCGATTTTTAACCTTTTTAATTAGATGAAGGTCTGTTGAGTTAGTGGCAGTCCTGGGAATATGAAATGAGCGAAAGCTTTGCTGAATTACTTGAAGAAAGTTTGAAAAAGACTCAAATGAGTCCTGGTTCAATGTTGATTGGTACGGTTATTGATATCGAAAATGATATGGTAATCGTCAGTACACAATCCAAATCAGAAGGTGTCATTCCAAAATGGCAATTTTTGAATAATAATGGCGAATTAGAAGTCAAGATAGGTGACGAAATTGAAGTTGCCCTTGATTTATTCGAAGACGGTTTGGGTGCTACCCTACTTTCCAGGGATAAAGCAAAGAAAAACAAAGCATGGTTCGAGCTTGAAAGTGCTTTTGAAAATCAAGCGACTATCATCGGTCAAATCAACGGCAAAGTACGTGGCGGGTTTACAGTCGCTGTCGGTGCTTTACGTGCGTTTTTGCCAGGATCTTTAGTTGATGTTCGCCCCATTAGAGACACCACATTCCTTGAAAATCGTGATTTAGAATTTAAGGTTATAAAAATTGACCAAAAGCGCAATAACGTTGTGCTTTCGCGTCGTGCAGTGGTTGAAAAAGAATACAGTGCAGAACGTGAAGAATTATTGAAAACATTGGAAGAAGGTGCAATTGTCACCGGTATTGTCAAAAACCTGACCGATTACGGTGCGTTTATTGACCTCGGCGGTATCGACGGCTTGTTGCATATCACCGATATGGCTTGGCGTCGTGTTAGACACCCATCCGAGTGTGTTGAAATCGGACAAGAAATAAAAGTTAAGGTCATGAAATACGATAAGGACAAAAATCGTGTTTCATTAGGCATGAAGCAAATGGGTGAAGATCCATGGCAAAATATTGCCCGTCGTTACCCTGCTGGCTCACGCGCATTTGGCAAGATCAACAATCTTACTGATTATGGTTGTTTTGTTGAGATTGAGGAAGGTGTTGAAGGTTTAGTGCATGTCTCAGAAATGGATTGGACAAACAAAAACGTCAATCCGTCCAAACTTATCCAATTAGGCGATGATGTCGAAGTCATGATCCTGGAAATCGACGAAGACCGTC
>JABFSV010000450.1 GCA_013140405.1 Methyloglobulus sp.
ATCGAATTGAAAAAGACAGCATGGGCGAGTTGCAAGTCCCATCCGATGCCCTCTATGCCGCGCAAACCCAGCGTGCTATTGATAATTTCCCAGTTAGCGGCTTAGCAATGCCACCTGCTTTCATCAAAACCGTTGCGTTAATCAAACAAACGGCGGCTAAAGTAAACGTAGGGTTGGGCGAAATGGATAAGGCTGTTGCAGATGCTATCATCAGCGCGGCGCAAAGCATTCGGGACGGGCAGCATCAAGATCAGTTTCCGATTGACGTGTTCCAGACTGGCTCCGGCACCAGCACCAATATGAACGTCAATGAGGTTATTGCCACGCTCGCATCCCAGTTTGCTGGGGATGCCGTCAGTGCTAACGATCATGTCAATATGGGGCAAAGCAGCAATGATGTCATTCCAACCGCCATTCATGTCAGCGCGGCGATTGAATGCCAGCAAGCCTTGCTTCCTGCCTTACAGCATCTTGCCGAAACCATAGAAACAAAAGCGAGTTCGTTAGACCATGTTACTAAAACCGGACGTACTCACCTGATGGATGCTATGCCCATACGTTTTAGCCAAGAACTGGGCGCTTGGGCTTTGCAAATCCGAAATGGTATCGACCGAATTCAGTCAACCCTACCCAGGGTTTATAAACTCGCCCAAGGTGGCACGGCGGTTGGTACTGGCATCAATGCCCATCCCCAATTTGCCGAACGGTTTGCCAAATTATTGTCGGAAGAAACGAAACTGCCTTTTCAACCCAACACTTCATTATTTGAAAGCCTAAGTTGCCAAGATGCAATCGTTGAATTGTCGTCGCAACTGAAAGTGATTGCAGTCAGTTTGACAAAAATTGCCAACGATCTGCGTTGGATGAACAGTGGCCCGTTGGCGGGACTAGGCGAAATCGAACTGCCAGCTCTACAGCCTGGCAGCAGTATTATGCCCGGTAAAGTCAATCCGGTTATCCCTGAGGCCGTGGCGATGGTCGCCGCACAAGTCATCGGCAACGATACCACCATCACTATTGCCGGACAATCCGGTAGTTTTCAGTTGAACGTGATGTTGCCCGTCATTGCCTACAACATCCTGCAAAGCATTGAGCTTATCGCCAACGTCAGCACGCTGCTAGCGGACAAGGCCATTTCCGGTTTCACGGTACGCGAAGACAACCTGCAAAAAGCGCTGGCAAAAAATCCGATTCTGGTCACAGCACTGAACCCCATCATCGGTTACGCCAAAGCCGCAGAAATCGCCAAGGCTGCCTATAAACAAGGATGGCCTATCATTGATGTGGCCGCCGAGATGACTGATCTTGATCGGGCAGAATTGGAAAAGCTGTTAGAGCCTGGGCATTTGACGCAGGGTGGTATTGGGCATTGAAACCACTAAATTTGTTAAGGCGAGACAGTAAGATCGAAATAATTTATAAGTTGTAGCGGAGTTTGCGAACCCCAACTTAAATGATCGGTGAAATTCAAATATTGGGTTTTATTCTTCACTACAACTTACGATGCTTGTCAAAATTAAAGATGTGATTTGTTAATAAGTCCACAAAACAATTAAATGTAGAGCTGCTAATTCTGTTCGGCATTGACATAGTTCGGATGCTAGCTTAGTATCAATGCTCATGGGTTTTTGATGTCTATGCTGATACATTGTCTATGGCTTCTCTTGTCTTTTAGTATTAAACACGCAGATCAAAAAATGTCTTATCCATCAATTTAGTTAGAGGCAAATAAAATGAAATTGTCAGGTGTAATTAAATGCTTATCCCTAACCGGATCAATTATGTTCTGTAGCGGATCACTTCTAGCCAGCGACCAATGGGCTATGCATCAAGCGAATTCTGCTCATACTGGCTACATCCCTGCCACAATAAACGTTAGTGATATTGCCTTTCGTTGGAAAAAGAAACTGAGTTCAGCGGCGTTATCTCCTCTTACCGCAGCGAACGGGCTCATTTTTGTCGCTGATCCTGGAAATTTTGGTATACAACATCTTTATGCCATGCGAAAGAATGGCACTTTGGCTTGGGGGAAAGCCTATGCAAATATTTTTTCTGTGAATCCGCCGAGTTATGCAGACGGTATAGTGTATGTCCAAACGGGCAATAATTCGCCGGGTACCTTTTTGCGGGCATTTAGTGCGGCCAATGGAAATGTTGTATTTCAAAGTCCACATGCGGCACAGTGGGAACGTTACCTCTCTCCAACCATTTACAATGGAACTGTTTATATCAACGGTGGCTCTTACGGCGGTATGTATTCTTTTGCCGGTATCACAGGACACCAAAACTGGTTCTATAGCGGATTACCGCAAGTGGATGGTTGGACTCCTGCTGTTGATGATAAGTGGGCGTATTCCTCTATCGAAGGCATTCTTTATGTTGTTGATCGGCTGACAGGGAAGCCAGTATTCAAGATCGATAGCGGTACGGGCGCAAACCCAGTGCCGATGCTGGGCGGTACAAACGACGTTTTTGTTCTTGATGGTGGCATGATCACTAAGTTTAATACCATTACCAGAAAGATTGCTTGGCAGAAAATTTACAACTTTGGTGAAGACTTCACTGGGCAGCCCGCTTTAGCGAATGGCGTTATATATGCGGG
This sequence comes from Methyloglobulus sp., assembly GCA_013140405.1. Classification (GTDB taxonomy): domain Bacteria; phylum Pseudomonadota; class Gammaproteobacteria; order Methylococcales; family Methylomonadaceae; genus Methyloglobulus. Next base: position 2,603 of record JABFSV010000450.1, read on the forward strand.
AACAAATTTAGGCCGATTAGTTGCTATCAGTCAAACTACTGGCAATATCTTATGGTCTTGGAAAAATGTAGCAAATGATAGTGTTCAAAACAACATTGTCATTACTAAATCACATGCTTTTCTTGGGACAGCAAATAAAGTCTTTTGCATAGACTTGAAAACGCATCAAAGCGTTTGGTCTTATACTGCAAGTGGATATTTAGCTTTAGCTGAAAGTGGGCTTTACGTAGGCAGCCAAGATGGAACATTAACTGCGTTTAAATTAGGTGTGGCTGATCTTTTTGCACCCTCCCATTCTAACTTTGGCCCAATCGTTGCGCTAACGACTAAATCAATAGCGGTTGGAGTTAAAAATGTCGGCGATAAGAGCCTTAGCGTTAACGATATTGTTTCTGACTCATCTGTTTTTAGTGTCGGAACAACGCCAACATCTTTCATCCTCGCCCCAGGCGAGGCCAAGCTTATAAGTGTTAGTTTTACCCCATCGGCTACTGGGCTTTTTAAGGGTAACTTAAAAATTCACAGCGACGATCAAAATGAGCCGGAGCTAATCGTTAAGTTGCAGGGCAGAGGTATTTAACTGTCGGAACAAATGCTTCAGCGCCATTAGCTTTGATCAAGTTTAACGCAATCAAAGCTATCAAAACCTAGAAACCCTCGATTCCGCAAACGGGATTGAGTGTTTCTATAGCTTTGATTATCAGATATATAGCCGATTAGATCGTGATTAGAGAGATTCCCTGTTATGGAGGCGTTATTCGACAACGCCGTATAAATACCGATAAAGAAAGCAGGCTGCTTATTACAGTTATTTTTCCAAAATTGATATTTTCATCTCGCCATTCTCTTGTGCGACCTTGAACATTTGCAATACGTTCATGCCCAATAACGGCTGATCCAAGTTACGGCTGATGACCGTGACTACATCCTCTACGAAAAAAGGGCCGAATTGCAGTTTTTTAATTTTTGCGGTGCAGGCATCGGCGACACCATTGGCGGTGTTCATGTTGATTTGCTTGTCACAATAAATTTGTGCGCTATGAGCCATGGCTTCTGGTAGGGAAACGTAAGACGCGCCGGTATCAACAACAAAGTTAACGACTACGCCGTCAATAATGCCATCAGTGGTGAAATGCCGACTCCCATTTTGTTTGAGACTTAATACGGGCGAAGGTTTTTTTTCGGCATCTTTACCCTGTTCTGGTT
>JABFSV010000050.1 GCA_013140405.1 Methyloglobulus sp.
GGCAAGGGCATAAAAGTGATTAGTGAGGATGAGTATTTAGCACTTATAAGTAACTGATGTTACGCACACATAGTCTAAGTAAACTATAAGGATAAATACAGATCGGTGCGCTCAAAATTGAAGTGCAGCATTTTATCAAGGAAAATGTTGCATGGAAAAATACAAGCAATTGAGCATAGAAGAACGTAGTTTGATACAAACTCAGTTGGCTTTGGGTTTCAAGCCGTCGTGGATAGCTGAGTGCTTAGGCCGTTCAGTATCGACGACCACACGGGAGTTGAGCCGCAATGGCTGGGGCGGCCTCCGAACTGGTTTAGGTATTCTTTTAAATGTATTCAGTCCTAAAATTGATAAGGTTCAGATAAAATAGCCCTATTTACCTAACTTGAATATACCCATGACCCAAAATATCCGTGTAGAAAGGAAGAGCGGAACTGCTCTCATCCCTTATATCCCTGAACTTGCTCGGCTTAGAATCGAGGTTTTCCGGGATTTTCCTTATTTGTATGATGGTACCCTAGAATATGAAAAGAAATATCTCCAGACTTACATAGACCATCCTGAAAGTGTCATTGTCCTGGCTTTTGACGGCGACAAGATCGTCGGTGCATCTACCGCCATACCCATGAAATATGAAACGGACGAGCTGAAACAGCCGTTTCTTGACAATAAATATGACCTGGATGACGTGTTTTATTGCAGTGAATCGGTGCTTAACAAGGCTTATCGAGGCTTGGGGTTAGGTATACGGTTCTTTGAAGAGCGAGAAGCCCATGCGGCGGAGTTAGGTGGCTTTAAACACGTTGTTTTTTGTTGCGTGGAACGTCCGGCTAATCATCCCAGGCGACCTGCGAATTATATGCCATTAGACACGTTTTGGAATAAACGAGGCTATGTCAAGCATCCTGAACTGAAAACAACCTATCTGTGGAAGGATTTGGATGACGAAGATGAAACTGCAAAACCGATGACTTTTTGGATAAAACATGACCGTTAAGATTGCATCCGCTCAATACGACATCAGTTTTCTGTCAAGCTGGCAGGAATACCAACAGAAAACTGAACGTTGGGTTAATGAAGCGGTAAAGCAAGATGCCAAGATATTGCTGTTTCCTGAATATGCCAGCATGGAACTGGCTTCCTTATTCGGCAAAGAAGTTTATTCGTCGTTGAGTAAACAGCTTGCTTCCATGCAATCCGTGCATGATGATTATGTTGCCCTGTTCAAGAGCTTGGCAAAGCAACACCAGTGCCTTATTCAATCAGGCAGCTTTCCGGTAGAGATTGACACAGGCGTTTATCGCAATCGTGCATATTTATTCATGTCGGATGGTAGTGTTGACTATCAAGACAAGCTGATGATGACCCGTTTTGAGAACGAGCAATGGTTTATTCAAGGGGGCAAGGAATTGAAATGCTTTGACACAGAATACGGCAAAATCGCCATTAACATCTGTTATGACAGTGAATTCCCAATGCTGGCGAGAAAACAAGTTGAAATGGGTGCAAACCTGATATTAGTGCCCAGTTGCACGGATACCTTAGCCGGCTTTCATCGGGTAAAAATCGGTTGTCAGGCCAGGGCGTTGGAAAACCAGTGTTATGTGGTGCAGTCCTGCTTGGTGGGCAATGCGCCTTGGTCTGAAGCTGTTGATGTCAATATTGGTACGGCGGGTATTTACACGCCAGTTGATCGCGGTTTTCCAGATAACGGTATCCTGGTAGCAGGAGAGCCGAATGCCGTGCAATGGGTAGTCGGCGAGGTATCACCAACCTCCTGTGCGGTCGTGCGCGAACAGGGACAAGTATTTAATTATCGGGACTGGCCTTTGCAAAAAAATCTGATTTAATTGAAATTTTTAAAAAACCCTTCGACAAATTCAGTTTAAATGAAACGATCGCTTAATTAAAGATTGACTCAAACGAATAGCCATTGACCTCCAGGATTTCTTTTAACCTTTTCAAACCGTCCATCTGGATTTGCCTAACGCGTTCCCTGGTTACGTTCAATTCCTGGGCGACTTCTTCCAGCGTTGAATCTTCGTAACCGCACAACCCGTAACGACGGCAGATAACTTCCCTTTGCTTTTCTGGCAGTTGGAATACCCAAGCGGCAACATTGTGCCTCATTCCGTCTTCCTGAATTTGCTCTGCGGGAGATGCGCGTTCGCTATCAGAAAGTGAATCAACCAAAGGTTGATCGAATTCCTTGCCGCCAGGAACATCAATGGAAGTCACCCGCTCATTCAGTTTGAGCATTTTCTCGACCTTACTGACAGGCTTGTCCAAATGTTTTGCGACATCTTCCGCGCTTGGCTCATAATCGAGCAATTGCGCCAATTGACGCTGGGCTTTAAGGTACGTATTCATCTCTTTGACGATGTGAATCGGCAAACGGATCGTGCGCGTCTGGTTCATGATCGCCCGTTCTATGGTCTGCCTTATCCACCATGTTGCGTAAGTTGAGAAGCGAAACCCCCGCTCTGGGTCGAATTTTTCAACCGCGCGAATCAAGCCTAAATTACCTTCCTCAATCAGGTCTAGCAGCGGCAATCCCCTGTTGAGATAGCGTCTGGAAATTTTTACAACTAGCCGTAAATTGCTCTCAATCATGATTCTACGGGCTTCGCAGTCACCGGTAAGAGCGCGTTTACCGTAAATTTTTTCTTGATCGGCAGTCAGGAGTTGCGAGCGGCCCAGTTCGTTTAAATAAACTCGTGTGGCATCAAAACCACTTTCACTTCGCGTTTGTAAAGAAATTGTATCACTGGGCAACTTTTCATCAACCAAATCATCAGCGCCCAGAACCTCATCAAGGGGTAATTCCTCATCAAAGGTGACGCAAATATCTTCATCTGTAGGTTCAAATATTTCTTCGTTCATGATAACTCCCAGGCTGACTTGCCTAATCGAAAAAGGCGTTAATGTTTCGGCAATATTGTTAATGGATTGATTGGTTTGCCATTTTTTCTTATTTCAAAGTGTAATGATGCTTTTTTTAATCCTGCCGCACCCACTTGAGCAATTGTTTGGCCTTTTTCTAGCCGTTGCCCTTCTTTGATGTAAAGTTTACTGTTATTTGCGTAGGCACTTAAATAGGTCTCATCATGCTTTATAATCACCAAGTTTCCAAAACCTGCCAGCCCTTGCCCACAATAAACCGCTTTACCTGCCTCAGCGGCATGCACCGCTTGCCCAGGTTTCCCAGCAATGTCGATCCCCTTGTTATCAGTTTGGGTAAAGTTTCTGGAAATTTTGCCTTGCAAAGGCCACTGAAAGTTTAACTTTAACACTTTTTTATTATCAATTGAAATAATTGATTTTTTTTCTTTATTATTTTTTATTACTTCCGAATTATTTATCGATACTGCAATGTTTTTCGGATTTTTTTGTGATTTTATATTGTTGGCATTTGAAATTATTGGCTTATTTTCTAATGAGCCATTCAATTCTTGCTTTGGCAATATAGACTTCTGCTGCTGTGGCACTGGCTTTTTTTCAACTGACTGTTTAACCACCTTGTTTTTTAAAGGATTTTCTACTTTATACGGCAATGGAATTGGCTGTTGAACCCATTGAGTTTTATTGGCAGTACTGTTATTTGATGTAGTAGGGACGTTTGCCGCTTCCTTTTTTACCTCTTGGCCTGTACGGTTTTTTTTGGCGTTATTTTGATGCAGGTCAGGTGTTCGATTGGCAATAGGATCTTGCTGGTTTGGATTCGCTTCTTGTCGCCTATCTGTTGGTTTGGTAGTTTGTTGCTGTCTTTCTGTATCATCGCCGGGTCTATTATTGG
>JABFSV010000305.1 GCA_013140405.1 Methyloglobulus sp.
CCTCGGCATCCACGGTAAAACCGTGGGTCAATACCGCTTTGTACGGGGCAACGCCATTTTTGGCAACTGAGGCCAACAAGGAGGATTGAAACCAGCCCCGATGCTGGTCTGAGCCTTCCAGATACAAGTCAGCAGGGAATACCAGTTGATCGTGTTTATCGAGGACGCAGGCGTGAGTTACGCCGGAATCAAACCAGACATCCAAGGTATCGGTCATTTTCTGGTAGCGGTCAGCTTCTTCACCCAGCAATTCTGACGACTCTAATTCAAACCAGGCATCTATGCCTTTCTGTTCTATGAGCTTGGCAACTTGCTCGATGAGTTCACCAGTACGTGGATGCAAATCGCCGGTTTCCTTATCAATAAAAAATGCTATTGGTACACCCCAAGTACGCTGCCTGGAAATACACCAATCTGGGCGGCCTTCCAGCATACTTTCGATCCGCGCCTGACCCCAATCGGGTATCCATTCAACGCGCTTGATTTCGCTGAGTGCCTGGTCACGCAAACCATTTTGTTGCATCGAGATAAACCATTGCGGCGTCGCCCTGAAAATAATCGGAGTCTTATGCCGCCAACAATGCGGATAGCTGTGCAGAATGGCATGATGATGGAGCAAACTACCTTTAGCTTCCAATACTTCCAAAACATGCGTGTTAGCATTGAACACATGCTCGCCCGCAAACAGCTCGGTGTTTGGCAAAAACACACCGTCACCACCAACGGGATTGTCAACGGGAAGGTTGTACTTTAAGCCAACTACATAATCATCTTGACCGTGGCCTGGAGCTGTATGCACAGCACCTGTACCTGCCTCTGTAGTCACATGGTCGCCGAGAATAATCGGCACTTGCCTATCGTAAAACGGATGCTGTAATTTGTGATTTTCAAGCGCTGCGCCTTTGCAATAGGCAATTACGCGGTAATCAGTGATTTCATATCGCGACATAGCATCTTTAAGCAAGGCTTCGGCTAATACCAAGCGTTCTTTGCGACCATCTTTTTCGCACTGCACCACGGCGTATTCAAGATCAGCATTCAAAGCAACAGCTTGGTTGGCGGGCAATGTCCACGGCGTGGTTGTCCAGATGACTACCGACAATGCGCCTTGGCCTTCATGCTCAGGCACATGATGGCAAGCTGCCATAAAGCTGGCTTCATCGACGACTTGAAACCGTACATCAATCGCAGGTGAATGCTTATCTTCATATTCAACTTCTGCTTCCGCCAGGGCAGAGCCGCAATCCGTACACCAATGCACAGGCTTTGCGCCTTTGGCGATATGGCCTTTTTGGGCGATGCTACCCAAAGCCCTTACGATTCCGGCTTCAAACGCAAAATCCATGGTCAGATAAGGCTTGTCCCAATCGCCTAGAATCCCCAACCGGATGAAGGCTTCTTTTTGGATGCCAACTTGCTTGGCTGCGTATTCACGGCAGGCTTTACGGAACACATCCGGTGCTACCTTTATACCCGCTTTGCCTATTTTCTTTTCAACCTGTAGCTCGATTGGCAAGCCATGACAATCCCAACCCGGCACATAAGGCGCATCGAATCCGCTTAAGGTTTTGGATTTAATAATAATGTCTTTTAAGACCTTATTGACCGCATGACCAATATGGATTTCACCATTGGCATAAGGAGGGCCATCGTGCAAAATGAATTTTGGACGACCTTGAGTCACTAACCTGATCGCTTGATACAGTTCGCCTTCTTGCCATTTTTTTAAGCGCTCTGGCTCACGTTGAGCCAAATTACCCTTCATAGGGAACGCGGTGCTGGGCAAATTGAGTGTGCTTTTATAATCCATTGTTTTCTATTGTTTCAGCGGCAAAAATCTTTTTAGCTTCTGCCACATCGTCTACTATTTGTACTTTGAGTTCATCCACATTCTGGAATCGCCGCTCAGCCCTAATTTTCTGTTTAAAATGCACCTCTACAGTGCAGCCGTAGATGTCTTTGTCGAAGTCAAACAAGTATGTTTCCAATACTACATTATTACTGCCATCTACCGTAGGCCGGATGCCTACATTGGCTACGCCCTGGATCCCCAAGCCATCTATGCCCGACATGGTGACTGCAAACACCCCACTGATGGGAATATTCTTTCTGGGCATCCTAATATTGGCCGTTGGGTAACCAATCGTCCTGCCACGCTTATCGCCATGGACAACTCGTCCACAGACCGAATAACGATAACCCAGCATGGCTTCTGCCATTTTAAGATCGCCTATAGCCAGGGCATTTCTAATCAAGGTACTACTGACCCGCTGCCCATCCATCTGCCATGAACCGGTATCCTCCACTTTAAATCTACTGGCCTTGCCTTTCTCCTGAAGCATGGCAAAATCGCCCTGCCTGGATTTACCAAAACGAAAATCATCGCCTATCACTAAATGTTTGACATTCAGGTGCTTGACTATCACTTCGTCAATAAATAGCGCTGCATCATAGTCGGCAAGTTGTTTATTAAATCGCACTATGACTAAATCATCAACGGGCAGTTTCGCAAACTGCATGACCTTCTCCCGTAAACGCGTCAAGCGGGGCGGGGCATTATCGCCCAAAAAATATTCTAGCGGCTGCGGCTCAAAAATTAGGATGACAACGGGCAAACCCAATGCCTTGCCGCGTTCAGCCAATTTTTCTATCACTGCCTTGTGGCCTAAATGCACCCCATCAAAATTCCCAATAGTCAGGACACAACCGCTTTTGAAAACTGGGAGGTGTGGTATTCCTCTAATTAAACGCATGAATGGCTGATAGAATCAAAAGTTGGCGATTTTATCACTTGTGCCTGTCAAATGCCTTAATCTCAAGCCGGATAGCATCAATGTCAGCACATAGACGAGACAACCGATGCTTATCCACTTTAGCAGATTGATAACCCTGTCCGCTGATCCCCATTGATTCCACCAATTATCATCGACAAAGTAACACAAACAGACTGCCATCACCGCACTTGCCAAAATAACGCGAACCAAAAACAGTAACCAACCATTTACAGGTTGATAAGCCTTATCCTGCGATAATTTTTTCAACAGCAATGCTGCATTCAACAATGCGCCTAGAGACGTTGCCAACGCAAGCCCGGCATGAGCCAAGGGAAAAACAAGCGCCACATTTAAAACGAGACTGGCCATCATCGCAACTGTGCCATATCGGACGGGGGTCTTCAAGTCATGACGCGAAGTAAAACCGGGTACCAGAATCTTGATAAAAAGATACCCCAACAGCCCTACAGAATAAGCCTTTAAGCTCTGCCCCGCTTTATGCACATCATTGATGGTGAATTCATTGTATTGGAACAAGGTTGACAGCATTGGCTCGGCAAGCACAAACAAGCCGATAGTGGCCGGCAATCCCACCAACAAAACCAAACGCAAACCCCAATCCAGTGTCGCCGAAAAAGCGGCTGCATCGTCTGAGGCATGATTTTTAGAGAGATTAGGTAAGATGACCGTAGCCAAGCCCATACCCAAAATACCCAAGGGAAATTCCACCAAGCGGTCTGAATAATACAGCCAAGACACACTGCCACTGACCAAGAACGAAGCGATTAATGTATCTAAAAGCAAATTGATTTGCGTGACTGAAGCGCTGAATACGGCTGGAAGCAGTCTTTTTATCACTCGACTAACGTCGGGATCGTTAAACTTAACCGTTAACTTGGGCAGTAATCCCAATCGTATTAGGCTGGGTATTTGAAACAGCAGCTGTACAACACCCGCTATAAACACACCCCATGCCAAAGCTGTAATCGGAATATCCATCAATGGCGCAAGCCATAAGGCTG
>JABFSV010000333.1 GCA_013140405.1 Methyloglobulus sp.
GATTGAGCATGTCACCTAAATTTTGCCGGAATGTAACGGCATTGACTTCATTAATCATGATATTTCTCAAGGAATAGTTGGTGACCATAGTGGTCATTATGATCAATAAAGTCAATACATGTTCAAAAATTATTTACTTTTGGTTAAGTTTTGTAGGGTGAGCAGGTTTTTTTGCCCACCGTTTGCATCGCCACAAGTTCCGCGTGGGCAAAAAATCGTTGCCCACACGGCTTGGCGAATGTACGGGAAATTAAGCATATTTAATAATGCCTATGAACAAACCACAGGTTGAAAAATAACCGGTCGATGATTTGCCGCCAGCCTTAACAAGCGGTTGGGTATCTCCGCTTCCCAGAATCGCCTATTCAACCGATAAGCGTATTCATCGAGATATTCCTGGACGTACTTTCCGGAGATGCCGTGGTAGGTGCCGAGCACAAAGACCTTAAAATTACTGATGACGATATGCACCCAAGGCAGCCATTCGGCAGCCAATTCCGGCGGCGTCACCTTGGCGACATGATGCTGGCCCTGTGCCAAACTATTGAGCGCCTTGAGGGCATCGGTATGGATGGTTTGCCCCGCCGCCAAATGGGCTTTGGCAAATTGCTTGACGGTGTCCAGGTTGATGCCTTCAACTGCCTGTAGGGCGACAAATCCTGGCTTGCCGCCATTGTGTTCACACGCCACAATGACCGGTGTTTTGCCCGCCGCACCGCGTCCCCGCTTGCCTGCACGCTTACCGCCGATGAAGGCATCATCCAGCTCGATCACCCCATGCAGCCGGTACAGGCTATCTTGATGGCCCATCGCCGTGCGTAGCTTACGCAACATTTTATGCGCTGTCCGCCACGACACCCCCAACAGCTTGGCTAGCCTAAGCGCCGAGATACTGCCCTTGTCCGAGGACACCCAATAAATAGCCCAGAACCACTGGGTCAACGCCAGTTTGCTGGCATGAAATAACGTACCCGCCGTGATCGATGTTTGGTGATGGCAGTGGCCGCATTCATACACCTGCCGCGACTTCAATAACCAACCGCTGCCATGACCGCATTTCCCGCATTGAAACCCTTCCGGCCAACGGGTGCTGGCTATTTCTTTAAGGCAGGCCTCATCATCTGGAAAATGCTGTTGCCACTCCCAAAAACTACTCGCTCTTGCTTTCATGGTTAAAACCTCATTTCTTTAATGCTTCCATAGCATTAGAGAATTTAACCTGCGCTTTGTTCATAGGCATTTATTTAATTGAATTAAGACCTAAAATGTTAGTTTTGGGTTAGGCGCACAAAACAGGTTACGCCAAGGTTTCAGCTAGATTACCCGTGCGCCGCTTGTAACCTAAAGGGTATAACCCAACATTGGGCGGCAATTCAACCTCCGAACGTTGGGTTACAAGGTTTACGCAGATCGTTCCCACGTTGTACGTGGGAATGCAGACCCACCGCCGATATGCATTCCCACGCGGAGCGTAGGAACGAGAAAAATTCCCGTATCAACACAAATATCAACGAAAATAATAGCATGGGTAGGGCGGATTCGGAGCAAAGCGACAATCCACCAATGCCAAACCATGTAAAATTTCCAGACGTGCCACCGAACAAAAGCCCAATGTTTGGAAATGTCTGTGGGAGAATCAGCATGATAGGCTTCGTTTTGGTGGTTCGCTAAAGCGGAACCACCCTACAATTGATCCGCCGTACGGTCGTGATGGTGTTGGAAGGAGGGGGTTGCGTAATTCCCCACACCGACCAGATCCTTTTCGACTGGTCATATTAATATTGGATTGAAATCACTCCCATAAATGTTCGTGGTTGTCCAAAATCCACATAAGCACCACTTAGACCTGCTTCAAATAAAGTCTGGCGCCCAGAAAAATAGCGTTTGTCGAGCAGGTTATTGACATTTAATTGCGCGGTTACTGTGGCATCGCCAATCTTGCGGCTGTAACCTGCCAGTAGGTCAACTGTGGCATAGCCAGGTATGCTTGACCTAACTTTGTCACAGCAACCTTCCTGACCATCGCGTAAGGTCACCCCACCGCCGAATTTTAAGCCTTGAAAGTCGCCATCTTGCACTTCATAAGTGCTCCACACGCTGCCGGTATTTCTTGGGACGTTAAACATGCGGCTGCCTACGTTTGGGCTAAAACCATCACTATTGTCATTCGTTTTAGTGACCCGTGCATCCAAGTTGGCATAGGTTGCAATAATGTTCCAGCCCGGCAGGATTTCACCCTGAATGTCTATTTCGGGTCCACGGCTGCGGGCAGCTCCGGTCACAAGATAAAACCCCGGGTTACTTAGGTCTGCCGTTGGAATATTGGTCTTCGTCAAATCGAAATAGGCCAAGGTAGCCCGTAGCCTACCTTCGAAAAATTCGGTTTTAATACCGCCTTCGTATTGTTCAGCACTGGTTGAAGGTAAAGGTTCACCAGAAATAAGCCTTCCACCGGGAACACTAACCCCAAAATTCTCGACATAGTTGGCATACAAGCTGAGCCAGCTTTTAGGCTGCCACAAGAAACCGACACGCGGCGTTACCGCATCATCGGTACTGGCCGATGTCATGGGCAGTGCGCCATCAAAAGATTTGTTAAGAGAATATGAGTGAATATATTGATAACGGATGCCGCCCATCACATGCACGTTATAAGGCAATTTAATCTGATCTTGAATGTATAAGCCGTATTGGTCGGTATGTGTGGAGTTATCGAACTCCGGCTTCGTCGTTGGAAAAGGAGTGCCCGGATGTACCGGATTAACAATATCAATTGATGACGTAACTTCAAAATTTGATGCGCGGAACGACTTAGTGTCCAGCCCGCAATAATCGCCACCTAATAATAAAGTATGCTCAAAGCCAAAGGTATTGAACTTGCCCGTTAAATCAAGGTTAGTCGAGTAGGTATTGTATTGATTATTGTCAGGGCTTATTAATGCGCGTTGTACACTCTCATCGTCAAGCTGTCTGGGGAGTATCAGCTTGGAAAAGTCTGACCTTTGTTGATTGACTGAAAAACGGTGCTTTATAGACCAATCCTCATTAAATTGGTGTGACCAGTTGAAACCGCCAAAAATTGTTTCAGTCGTGAGCGGTGAGTATTCGCTATAATTGCGGCTGATTGGGACATTTAGAAAGGTCTTGTCTTTGGACGGTATCATTCCATTGTCAAAACCTTCACGTTGATGGTTGTATTCCAACTCGAAAGTCGCTTGGGTTTGTGGGCTAATGTTCCACTTTAGCACTGGCGCAAAAAATACGTCTTCTTTATCGACAAAGTCCCGGAACGAGCCGCTGTTTTCATAGGACATATTCACCCGGTACAGCAATTCCTTGTTCTTAGTGATCGGCCCGGTGGCATCCAAGGTACTGCGGTATAAATCGTAAGAACCAAACTGTTGGGTAAAGCCGTAATAGGGCGTTGCCAATGGCTGTTTGGTAATCACGTTGACCATGCCACCGGGTTCGACCAGTCCATACAAAATAGCTGCCGCCCCTTTTAATACTTCAACCGATTCTACGTTGGCCATTTCTCGGCTGGCTGAACCTTGTTGAAGCCGGAAGCCATTTCTAAAAAAAGTTTCGGATACAAACCCACGTAAAGTTAAGGATTGGGCTCCAAAATTTAAGGCGTTGTTACTATTACCATTACTTAATACACCACTCACATTCTTTAACGAATCAGACAACCGAATCACCTGCTGATCCTTCAACACCTGCTTGGAAATCACCTGCACGTTCAGCGGCGTTTCCATAATCGGCGTATCGGTCTTCGTGCC
>JABFSV010000499.1 GCA_013140405.1 Methyloglobulus sp.
GGTAAGAACATAACCCTGCGATTTCCCAGCCTACAAAAGTGCCTATGACGTTGCCTGATAATATCAGCATTAACATTGCCGAAGAAAATAGGCTAAAAATAAAAAAGAAGCGGTGAAAGCCCGCCTCCCTGTGCATGTAGTTGACCGAAAATCGCGTGATAATCATCAACAGTACAGCAAACAGTGCAGCCAGTTTTACGCTAAATCCAGTGGTGATAAAATTAAAGCCACAATCAAAGGCATCGCTGTCTAACCATAAGCCAACTGAAAACGTGCCACTATTTTTTTGCAATAGATCTGCGCCCAGCAAAGCCAGCGCCAACAAGCACGACATGCTGATAGCCCAAGTTGCAGTCAGCGCCGTAAACGTCTCACTGGTTTCACCCTTAACTATGCCAAACAAATTCCCAGTGCCAATCATTGCAGCGGCAAGAAATGGCATAAGGGGGATTAAAACGACCAGTGCATCCATTTTAAGCGTCCACTAATTCGGGTTGTTTAATCAATGCGGGCTCTACGGGTAAAGTCTTATTATGGTAACAATCGATTGATTTTTCAAAAACCTGAAGTTCTTTAGCTTCCGCTTGCCACAGAACAAATCCTGTGCCACGTTCAAAAACAAAGATTTCTCCTGTATCAGGATCAATAGTGCTTAACAGTATCCAGCCACCCGCAATTAATTCCCGCAGACTTTCTTGCCGCGCGTAGATTTCTTCCAGGATACTTGCTTTTGCTTCGACCACAAGCTGCAAGCGCATAGCTTCATGGATTTCTATCATCTGGCTGGGCAACCCCGTACGTAAATCGCTGGTCGTGCCTTCCATTACACCAAACAACCCGACGATGTTATGCGGCACTTTTGTTCCGCAGCCTAAACGGTCGTTATTAACAGTGGAGAAATAATATTCCAAATTGATTCCCGCGCCCACAGGGCCAACATTAAGCAAAATGCCTTCGACAATTTTGCCGTCTGGATCTTGCGTTGGGTCATACGAGATCAAAAACGTGCGGCGGTCAAAAAATGCACCTTGGGTCACCGAACGCCGTCCAACAATAGCCGACGCATTCGTAGCGTGGCCTAGTTCTGGCCTCGCCTGGGAAAAATCAGCGGCACGTTCTACTATGTGTGCAAGCGCGTCTTTTAATTCAGGGTTACGCGGTGCAGAAGCCAAGCGCCGACAACGCTCATGCGCCGACAGATGTTGAGCATGTTTTAATTCCTGCTGTAGTTTTGTCAGTGCTTCCTGGCTTTCTTTGGGGATAGAATCGGTATCGTACCAGCTAATATCTTCGCTACAGGTATTGTGTTCTGCACCAATAAACCAAGTCCCATCAGGAATATAGATATTGCGTTCAGCCAAGCGTTGACGAATTTCAGGTTGATTAGCCATTGCCGCAAAAACTCGTGCATTAGGCCCACCATGCCGTCCGCTGCACGCGCCGCAATCGTAAGCCGCCAGATGCGGATTGTTCTGGCTCATGGAGCCATGCCCCATCAACACGACTAATGGCGCAAAACCGTAGTTCAAGCCAGTGTTTCGGAGAAAACCAGCCACACGATCCACCTGTTCGCTTTCGGTAAAGCCCAGTTTAGGTTGTTCTGGCGTAGCAACGGTTGTGGTATCCGTTGACGTAAACATCAATTGGGTATTAACAGAGCCGGATACGCTTTTTGCCGTTTTTGTCAGCAAATTGTTCTGGGGCTTTGGGATGAGGGATTTCGCCAGTAAGCCAAGCAACGTAAAAGGAGCCATAACATTTATTATGAGATGCGACAGTACAAGGTTACGCCGTAGCCCATGATGCAATAGATTACTGAACAACTGGTTCAACTTTCGCCCATGCTTGTGACGTTGGAATGGTTGTTCTTGTCCTGTTTGCGGCAATTCTTGGACTTCATGTGCAGGAGTCACCACTATCGGACATAATGGCGTTACCCTGGCATCATCCAAGCCTTTGTAGTTCATGGCAACACCGAAAAATCCAGCCGCGCCTAATGTTTCGATGGCAGGGTTGAGCTCCTCAAGATGGCGACGGAAACTTTCCTCGCGGTCATCCATACAGAATACAACTTGTGCATCGGGAGATTTTTTCCGCTTTGCCCAACGACCACGATTATGATTGGCATTAAGGGCATGAAAAAAATCTTCCCGATAATGCCTTTCGTAAGCAAGTAGCCAGACTTTACTGCGTTCCTTCAGGCTGAATCCATCCAATATCTCTATCAGGGCCAACAAACTAGACTTGCCTAGTTGCTGGATATGTTTGGCATTTAACCCCAAGTGTTGGCTTAGCCTAAACAATCGCCAAACCGTATCGTTGACCGTAATTTTTGATGGATTTTGAACCATTGGACTGGACTGCCAAGTGTAGATCAGGCCAGCCAAATGCTGCCATTCGGAGTAGCATTGCCGTTCAGAACCTGCGCGTATGGTGAGCAACTCCGCCTGTTGTGTGAGATATTCGGGCAACACGCCTTGATATAAATGCTGGCGCACGACAAACTCTGACAGGTTTTTGCTGAAATAACCCTGTAATGCACTAACTTTGGCTTCACATTTCCAGACTGCCCTGCACACCTGATTCAACCAAAGCCTATCGAGCGTCAGTCGGATAGCCAAATAATCCGCCAGCGTAGGAATGACCTTATTCGCCGTAAAATAGTTGGGATGTTGTTGTCGCCAATTAATCATCCCCGCCCACCCAGGCAACTCTAAGGCAAGACGGCGTAAATAACCTTCCCATTGCGCTTGTGGAAGTTCAAGATATTCTAGCTGCAAGATAATGTTGTCTATCGCATCTTCAGGCAACTCGATCATG
The DNA here is from genome assembly GCA_013140405.1 of Methyloglobulus sp. GTDB lineage: Bacteria > Pseudomonadota > Gammaproteobacteria > Methylococcales > Methylomonadaceae > Methyloglobulus. The sequence continues at coordinate 2,821 of JABFSV010000499.1, forward strand.
ATCTGCGACCAGTCCGGCAATTCGTGCAAGAATGGGTAGGCATCGTATCGGGCGATGGTTCGCCATGCCCTATATAGGCCTAATTGGCTGCATTCCGGCAATTGCCAGGCGGCAACACCTTCATCCAATGCCGAAGCACAAAGCCGAATCATAAGTGGGCGTATGCTATCTAAGACATCTTTTCCGCTCAATGCTAAAACAAAACCACGAAGGCTGATGCTGCCACCCAATTCCTTAAATAACTGTTCTAACGCCGTTCTTGCCAAATCCTGGGTATGCTGGTGAGTTGACCCCATGTCAAAAGCTGCATCCAGCCAAAACTCGGATTGCTCCAGCGACAGGTCAAGCATATCCTCTGGATGCAAGGCTTCCGGTTTCAGATCTAACTGTGTGCATAGGCTTTCCCAAAGTTGCCTGACTGGGTTTCCAGCGCCTTTGTCCGAGCCAGACAGACTGGTTCGCACACTATTAGGCACATCAGTTTGGACAGTATCCAGCACCGCAAGCTCTTCAATTTGCCAATTGAGTTGGTTAAGGCTTATCGCTTGCAGATCATATAACAGGGCTATTCGATAAATATCTTTGCGATAAATGGCCTTTTCATCTAAGTTGCAAACGATTTCTTCGTGCCTTAATTTTGGATTTTGGGCAAAAGCTGCGCTCAAATCATCATCGTTGATTCGCCCTTGCCTATAAAATTCGCGGTTTTTGTCTTCTGGATGATAAGCACAGATGCCCGTCAGTTTTTCTGCTTTATCAAGCGCTTCTTCAAATGGCAGATGTTGATAACCATGCAAGGTGTTGTGATGCACGAAATCCTGAATCGGCGCTTGGGCAGGCAGAATATGGTCTAAATCCACCAATGCCCTATCAATGAGTTCACGGCTGCTTAAGCTGGTGCTGTTAAGTTTTTGGTGATGTGCCGACATAATCAATTAGGGGCTATCACTTCCTGGTTA
>JABFSV010000400.1 GCA_013140405.1 Methyloglobulus sp.
TCGGCAAGGCTTTCTGGTGGCCAGTTATCTAAACGCATACCCAACGACAGGCCTTTTAAAGCCAGGATATCTTTTATTTCTGTCAGTGATTTTTTGCCAAGGTTAGGTGTCTTCAATAACTCAACTTCAGTTCGTTGAATCAGGTCACCAATATAAAATATATTTTCTGCTTTTAGGCAGTTCGCTGAGCGAACGGTCAACTCAAGATCGTCCACAGGCCTTAATAATACAGGGTCAATATCGTCTTCAGTAACGATTACATCCTCAATTTGAGGCTGTACAACCCGCTCAAAATCAACAAATACTGATAACTGGTCATGAAGTATCGTCGCAGCGAGCTTTATGGTTTGCTCTGGATCAACAGTTCCATTGGTCTCCAGCTCAATAATTAATTTATCTAAATTAGTCCGTTGCTCAACGCGCATACTCTCAACATGGTAGGCAACTTTAGCAATAGGGCTATAAGCAGCATCTAAATGCAAGGCCCCAACCACAGGAACATAATCCGAATTAGCTTTGCGAACACTAAAAGGCTCATAACCGCGACCACGGCGTACTCTGAGCTTCATATTTAAAACGCCGGACTGAGTCAGATTAGCAATGACTAAATCAGGGTTTATGATTTCTACATCATGGGGTAAGGTAATATCAGCAGCGGTAACGCAACCTTCTCCGTTTTTAGTCAAGGTTAACTCGACTTCGTCCCTTGAATGCAGCACGACCGCTAGCTTTTTCAAGTTCAACAAAATATCAATAATATCTTCTTGAACGCCTTCGATAGTCGTGTATTCGTGTTCTACGCCTTCAATTTCGACATCTGTTACGGCACATCCGGGTATCGTGGAAAGCAACACCCTTCTCAAGGCATTACCTAAAGAATGCCCAAATCCCCTTTCCAAGGGTTCAATGATTATCCTGGAGTGATTAGGTGTTTTGCTTATAACTTCAACTAATCGAGGCTTTAACAAGCCAGCAAAAGAATTTTGCATGTATGTATCTTCCTCAGAAACGCAATTATTTTGAGTATAATTCTACGACCAACTGTTCGTTGATATCGCTGCCCAGATCGACACGGTCTGGTAAAGAATTAAATGTTCCTGTCATTTTTTTAGGATCAACTTCAACCCATGCAGGAAAGCCGTATTGATCTGCCACGACTAAAGCATCAACAATCCGTTGTTGTTTTTTAGCTTTTTCCCTGACCGACAACACATCACCAACTGCCAATTGATACGAGGGGATATTGATTAACGAACCATTGACTTGTATAGACTTATGGCTGACTAATTGTCGAGCCTCAGCCCTTGTGGCTGCAAAACCCATACGATAAACAACATTGTCCAATCTTGATTCGAGCAAATTCAACAGATTCTCACCTGTCGCACCCTTTTTCATATCGGCCGACTTGTAGTAATTTCTGAATTGCTTTTCCAAAATACCGTAAATTCTGCGTAAACGTTGTTTAGCCCTTAACTGGAGGGCATAATCAGAATTTCTGTTACGTTTGGTGCCATGTTGACCAGGCCTTTGGTCAAGCTTACACTTACCTTCTAGAGATTTGCCTCTGCTCTTTAAAAAAAGGTCAGTTCCTTCTCTTCTACTTAATTTACAGGTAGGGCCTAAATATCTTGCCATTTATACAACTCCTTTACACGCGGCGTTTCTTAGGTGGACGGCAACCATTATGTGGGATTGGCGTCACATCAATAATGTTAGTAATTTTAAACCCTAAGTTATTCAGGGAACGGACAGCCGATTCACGTCCAGGACCTGGGCCTTTAATCAGCACATCAAGATTTTTCATACCAAACTCTAACGCAACTGTACCGGCTTTCTCAGCAGCTACCTGGGCAGCAAACGGAGTGCTTTTTCTGGAACCACGAAAGCCAGAGCCTCCGGAAGTAGCCCATGATAATGCATTACCTTTTCTGTCTGTAATCGTTATGATGGTATTGTTGAAAGAAGCATGAACATGGACTATGCCATCTGCAACTTCTTTTTTAACGCGCTTTCTTGTACGTGCTGGACTTGCCATTAATCAGACCTTATTGCTACTTATTTTTTAATAGGTTTGCGCGGACCTTTACGGGTACGTGCGTTTGTTCTGGTGCGCTGACCTCTTAAAGGCAAGCCACGGCGATGCCTTATTCCACGATAACAACCAAGATCCATTAATCTTTTGATATTCATGGATACTTCACGCCGAAGGTCACCTTCAACTGTCATTTTGGAGATCACACCACGAATAGTTTCTAACTGGTCTTCCGTTAGATCCTTGATTTTTATAGACGTCAAAATACCAACCTTACCGCAAATCTCGCTTGCTGTCTGACGGCCAATACCATAAATAGCGGTTAAAGCTATCACCGCGTGTTTATGTTCTGGTATGTTTATCCCGGCAATACGTGCCATCTAGTACTCCCCTAATAGGATTCTAAAGTTAACTCAAAATTTTAGCATTATTGCAATTTTTCAGCAACAACTACTTCTATCCCTGACGTTGTTTATGTCTGCCATCTACACATATAACCCTGACAACACCACTTCTTTTAACAATTTTGCAGTTCCTGCAAATTTTTTTGACTGAGGCACGTACTTTCACAAAAACTCCTAAAATTCATCAATGTTTTATTTCTTCAAATTCGCTTTCTTCATCAACCCTTCGTATTGCTGGGACATTAGATGAGTCTGCATCTGAGAAATAAAATCCATCACAACAACTACGATAATCAGCAAGGAAGTCCCCCCAAAGTAAAAGGGAACATTCCAATAAACGATTAGAAATTCGGGCAATAAGCAAACCAAAGTTATATAAAATGCACCTATCAAAGTCAGGCGTGTCATCACCTTGTCTATGTAAGAACTTGTCTGTATTCCTGGTCTTATGCCTGGTAAAAAAGCACCAGACTTCTTCAAGTTTTCAGCCGTTTCTTTTGAATTAAAAACCAAAGCCGTATAGAAAAAACAAAAGAAAATAATGGCTGTTGCATAGAATAAAACATACACTGGCTGTCCTGGCGACAGCATCGTCGCTATATCTTGCAACCATTCAAAACCTTTGGTATCACCGAACCAACTAGCAATAGTTGCAGGGAACAGGATAATACTTGAAGCGAAAATAGGGGGAATAACCCCTGCCATATTCAATTTCAAAGGCAAAAAGCTGGTTTGCCCAGCATACATCTTTCTACCTTGCTGCCTTTTTGGGTAATTGATAAGGATGCGCCTCTGTCCTCTTTCTACAAAAACCACTAGCGCTGTAACCAATATCGCCAATAGAAACAGAAGGATAATAAATCCACCGTTCATCTCACCAGTTCTAGCAAGCTCTAATGTACCACCAATTGCTTTTGGTAGTCCGGAGACTATACCTGCAAAAATAATCAAAGATATACCATTACCGATGCCGCGTTCGGTGACTTGTTCACCCAGCCACATCAGAAAAACCGTTCCAGTAACCAGCGTTATAGTTGTAACAACTATAAAACTAATGCCAGGACTTAACACTACCGACAAGCCACCAGCCGTCTGATTCTGCAACGCCAGAGATATTCCGATAGCTTGGAAAGTCGCCAACACGACCGTACCGTATCTTGTATACTGCGAAATCCTTTTTCTACCTGACTCACCTTCTTTTTTAAGCTGTTCCATAGCTGGAACTACAACCGTCATCAACTGCATGATGATAGAAGCTGAGATATAAGGCATTATACCGAGGGCAAAGAGACTTAATCTCATCAACGCACCACCGGAAAACATATTGAACATGTCGAGAATAGAACCGCTTTGTTGCTCAAACATGACCTGTAGTGCTTTTGGATCTATTCCAGGTACTGGAATATGTGCACCGACCCTATAAACCACGAATGCACCGAATACGAAAAGCAACCTGGCATTTAACTCAGAAAAACCACCTGGTTTATAGTTCAACGCAGTCTTAGGGGTACTCACTTAGACCTCGACCTTGCCACCAGCCGCTTCTATCGCAATCTTTGCACCACTCGTCACATTAATGCCTTTGAGTGTGACAGATTTTGTTATTTCGCCGGACTTTATGACTTTCGCTTTTTGTGTAAAAACAGGAACGATGTTGTTAGCTATCAATACACTTAAATCTATACTATCTAAATTAAGCTTTTCAAGTTCGCTCAACCTAACTTCTGCAGAATATTTAGCCGATCTTGACCGAAAGCCAATTTTAGGCAAACGGCGTTGCAAGGGCATTTGACCACCTTCAAAGCCGACCTTATGGAAGCCGCCACTACGCGCTTTTTGACCTTTATGGCCTTTCCCACAAGTTTTACCAACTGTACAACCAATACCTCTGCCAACTCTTCTGGCTTTTTTTCGCGATCCTTCGCTTGCTTGGATAGTGTTCAAAAACATTATTTTTCCTCGACTCTCAACATATAGGATACCTTGTTAATCATACCCTTGTTCTCTGGTGTGTTAAGAACCTCAACTGTCTGGTTGATCTTCCTTAAACCCAATCCTTTCAAACATGCTTGATGTACAGGCAACCTTCCGAATTTGCTTTTCGTCATCGTAACATTTAACTTATCACTAGCCATTGCACTATCCAATAATTTGTTCGACGGTCAAACCGCGCTTCGCTGCTATTTGGTTGGCATTATGCATACCAGTAAGGCCATTAATAGTCGCCCTAACCACGTTGATCGGGTTATTTGTGCCTATGCATTTAGCTAACACATTATGTACACCAACCACTTCAAATACTGCACGCATCGCCCCACCGGCTATGATTCCAGTACCTTCAGACGCTGGTTGCATATAGACTTTCGCCGCACCTGTCGTATTCATAATTGGGTACTGCAAGGTATCACCCTTTAACGCCACTTTACGCATGTTCTTGCGAGCTTGTTCCAATGACTTTTGGATGGCGATTGGAACTTCTCTTGCTTTACTGACACCGTAACCAACACGGCCTTCACCATCACCTACAACCGTGAGGGCGGCAAAACCAAATACACGCCCGCCTTTTACAACTTTGGCAACACGCCTAACATTAACCAATTTTTCTTGCAAACCATCTGTACTAGCTTGTGCAGGTGCTGTAGCCATCTTATTCTCCTAAAACTTTAATCCGGCTTCGCGAGCAGCATCTGCTAAAGCCTTTACACGACCGTGGTATTTGAAACCTGAACGGTCAAACGCAACTTCTGTGATACCCGCAGCAATGGCTTTTTGGGCAATATGTTTACCTACTTCAGCGGCGGCAGTGATATTGCTGGTATTTTTCAACCCGCTTTTAATTACCGACTGATTTGTAGAAGCACTAGCCAATGTTGTTGTACCATCACCACTTATGACTTGTGCATAAATATGCTGGGATGTCTTATGTATAGATAAGCGATTAGCATTCAACTGCCTAATTTTACAACGCAACTTAGTGGCACGTTTTAACCGAGTGTTCTTCTTATCCATAAACTGACCTATTTCTTCTTAGCTTCTTTTTTAACAACATTTTCATCGGAATATCTAACACCTTTACCTTTGTAGGGTTCAGGTGGGCGATAAGCCCTGATCTTTGCAGCCACTTGACCAACTTGCTGCTTGTCGCTTCCTTTAACAAGGATTTCGGTTTGGGTGGGTGTTTCAACAGTAATTCCAGCGGGAACTTCAAAATCAACTGGATGTGAATAGCCTAATGACAAACTAAGGGTATTGCCTTTAGCTTGCGCTCTATAACCAACGCCAATCAAGGTCAATTTTTTTTCAAACCCATCTGATACCCCTATCACCATGCTGTTGGCAATAGCGCGTGCCGTTCCTGCTTGGGCAATAGAATTCTTGTTGTCTTTATCCCATTGCATCTGGATAACATTATCAGCAACAGTTATTCCAACGGCTGGGTTAAAATCAAATGACAACTGACCTTTACTTCCTTTAACGATCATATTGTTGCCAGTCAATTTGACATCAACACCTTTTGGGATTGTAACGGGTGCTTTAGCAATTCTTGACATAAAAGCCTACATTAACAAACTGTACAAATAATTTCACCGCCATGACCTTTGGCTCTCGCAGCCCTATCTGTCATAACGCCACTTGAAGTTGACACGATTGCGATCCCTAAACCACCCAATACTTTTGGCAGTTCGTCTTTGGACTTATAAATACGCAACCCAGGCCGACTTATTCTTTTAATTTCCTCTATAACAGGAGCACCTTTATGATACTTCAAGTCAATAGTCATATCGCTATGACTGCCAGTTGTTTCAGCACTGAAATCAACTATATAACCTTCATCTTTCAGTACTTTTGCTATAGACAGCTTCAACTTTGAAGAAGGCTGTTTTATAGATTTTTTCCCAGCAGACTGACCATTTCTGATCCGTGTCAACATATCTGCTATTGGGTCTGACATACTCATTATTTTGTCTCCAAACCGTTACTATGCACAGTTACCAACTTGCCTTGACAACACCGGGGACATCACCACGCATGGTTGCTTCCCTCAACTTGTTCCTACTCAATCCAAATTTACGGTAGTAACCGTGGGGGCGACCAGTCAGGCCACACCGATTCCGTATCCTGGTTGCACTTGAATCTCTAGGGAGCTTTTGTAACTGCAACTGGGCAACTTCTTTCTGTTCAACTGATGCTTTTGGATCCCTAATAACTTCTCTTAAGGATTTACGCTTGACATCGTGCTTCAACACTAACTTCTTACGCTTGTCTTCGCGGGCAATCATGGATTTCTTAGCCATAAATAAATCTCAATTCTTAAACGGAAAATTAAAGAGCTTTAACAAAGCCAAGCCTTCTTCATTTGTTGTCGCGGTAGTAGTAATGGTAATGTCCATACCACGTAGCGCATCTATCTTGTCATAATCAATCTCAGGGAAAATGATTTGCTCTTTAACACCCATTGAATAATTGCCGCGCCCATCAAAACTTTTTGGGCTTAATCCTCTAAAATCTCGAATTCTAGGGATAGATATACTAATAAGCCTATCAAGAAACTCATACATTCTTTGACTACGCAAAGTCACTTTACAGCCTATCGGCATATCATCGCGTATCTTAAAACCAGCAATGGATTTTCTTGCCAAGGTAATAACCGGTTTTTGACCCGAAATTTTTTCCATGTCGGCCACCGCAGATTGCAGTGTTTTTTTATCTGCAACAGCTTCACCAACACCCATATTAAGGGTTATCTTAGTAATCCGAGGCGCTTGCATGACGGATTTGTAGGAAAACTGTTTTACCAATTCTGGAAGGATGGTTTCTTTATAAACGGATTCTAGTCTAGCCATGATTTAAATACACCTTAAACATCAACAACTTCATTTGTTGACTTAAAATACCGAACTTTCTTTCCGTCTTCCAAAAACCTAAAACCGATACGGTCAGGCTTTTTTGTGGTTGGATTGTAAAGACCAACGTTTGAGATATTAATCGGCATGTCTTTTGTTACTATCCCACCTGAAATACCAGCGTTAGGATTCGGCTTTTGGTTTTTTTTGGCTTGATTTATGCCTTCAACCAAAATTTTATTGTCTTTCAGAATCTTGGTTACTCTACCGCTTTTACCTTTATCTTTACCGACACGGACAACAACGTCATCACCTTTTCTAATCTTTTGCATGTAAATAATCCCCTATAATACTTCAGGAGCCAGGGAGATTATTTTCATAAACTTCTCACCCCTTAATTCACGCGTCACGGGTCCAAAAATACGAGTCCCTAATGGCTGCAAGTTGTTGTTAAGAATCACCGCTGCATTGCCATCAAAACGAATAACTGAACCATCAGCCCTACGGACACCTTTGGCTGTCCTTACGACTAACGCGTTATAAACCTCACCTTTTTTTACCCTGCCGCGAGGAATTGCGTCTTTTATACTAACTTTGATGATGTCACCAATACCGGCATAACGCCTATGCGAACCACCTAACACTTTGATACACATCACCCTTTTAGCGCCGCTATTATCGGCAACGTCAAGGTTAGTTTGCATCTGAATCATGACTTTTTCCTAATTAACTGTAATTGATCCCAGCACTTACCGATTGGCACTTTCCAAAACCTCAACCAACTTAAAAGTTTTATTTTTGGAAATTGGCCGACATGAGGTAATCGAAACCGTGTCACCCTCATGACAAACATTTTGTTCATCATGAGCCATCATCTTGGTTGACCGTTTTATGTATTTACCATAGACCGGATGCTTGACCACGCGCTCTACCAATACTGTAATGGTTTTGTCCATTTTATTACTGACAACCTTACCAGTTATTGTCCGCAGTTTGACTTCATTTTCAGCCATGTGTCGATCTCGCCATTTCGTTGATAAGGGTATGGACTCGAGCTATTTCGCGCCTAACTTTTTTGACCTGATCTGGTTTGGAAAGCTGTCCCGTCCCTTTTTGCATCTTCAAATTAAATCTTTCCCGAGAGAGGTCGATGAGCAATGTACCCAACTCGTCTTTCGTTTTTTTACGTAAATCTTTCGCCTTCATTACATTATCGTCCGAGCAGTGAACAGTGTTTTCAATGGCAACTTAGCAGCCGCTAAGGTAAACGCCTCACGCGCCAACTCCTCAGAAACGCCTTGTATCTCGTATAACATAGTTCCAGGTCTAATTTGTGCAACCCAGTATTCTACACTACCTTTGCCTTTTCCCATACGAACTTCTAAAGGTTTTTTAGTGATCGGCTTATCAGGGAAGATACGAATCCAAATTTTACCGCCACGCTTGACGTGGCGAGTAATTGTTCGACGAGCAGATTCGATTTGCCGAGCAGTTAACCTGCCACGACTGATTGACTTTAATCCGTATTCGCCAAAACTGACGGATGAGCCGCGTACAGCAACACCGTTATTCCGGCCTTTATGTTGTTTACGGAATTTTGTTCTTTTTGGTTGAAGCATGATCCTGTCCCTTTACTTATTTCTTAGCATCAGATTGACTGGAAGCATTGTGTGCATCCATGTCAAACACTTCGCCTTTAAATATCCATACTTTTATGCCGATAATTCCATATGTCGTGTTGGCTTCAGCAGTTGCATAATCAATATCAGCCCTCAAGGTATGCAAAGGCACACGACCTTCTCTGTACCATTCACTACGCGCAATTTCTGCACCATTTAAGCGACCACCAACGTTTATTTTTATACCTTCCGCCCCAAGACGCATGGTATTTGTAACCGCACGCTTCATTGCGCGACGGTACATAATTCGTTTTTCTAACTGCTGTGCAACACCTTCTGCAACTAATTGCGCGTCGAGTTCAGGCTTCCTAATCTCTTCGACATTAAGCTGGACAGGCACACCTATCATTTTAGATATCTGTTGCCTCAACACATCAATATCTTCACCTTTTTTGCCGATTACAATTCCGGGCCTTGCAGTGTGGATAGTAATGTGTGCATTGTTGGCTGGGCGGTTAATCTGGATACGACTAACTGAAGCATGTGCCAGCTTTGTTTTCAGGAATTGCCTGACCGCTAAGTCTTGATTTAAGAACAAAGGATAATCATGGCTATTTGCATACCATCTTGAGTTCCAGTCCTTTACTATGCCAAGACGAATGCCAATTGGATGTACTTTTTGTCCCATTTTCTGCCCCTACTCGTTTTCCGAGACTTTAACTGTAATATGGCAGGTTCTTTTAAGGATATGGTTTGCACGTCCCTTAGCTCTTGCCTTAAATCTTTTCGCAGTTGGCGCTTCGTCAACGTATACGGTTGAAACCCTTAACTCGTCGATGTCTGCGCTATCGTTGTGTTCTGCATTGGCTATAGCCGACTCAAGAATTTTTTTAACGATTGCTGCCGCTTTTTTTGAACTGAATTTCAATGTATTCAGAGCTTGCTCTACCGGCAAACCACGTATTAAATCCCCAATCAGACGCGCTTTTTGGGCAGATAAAGGTGCATTTCTTAATTTTGCTGAAACTTCCATTACACAACAACCTATTTAGATTTCTTGTCAGCCACATGGCCTTTAAAGGTACGGGTCGGTGCAAACTCACCTAACTTGTGCCCTATCATGTTTTCAGATACGAGAACGGGTATATGCAGACGGCCATTATGGACAGCAATCGTCAATCCCAACATATCAGGAATGATCATTGATCTTCTGGACCATGTCTTAATCGGTTTGCGATTATTTGCACTAACAGCATCTTCAACTTTCTTCTGAAGATGATGATCGATAAATGGACCTTTTTTAATTGACCGTGGCACGGTTATACCTCTCTTATCTTATTTTCTGCGTCTGATAATCATGTTATCAGTGCGTTTGTTTTTTCGTGTTTTATAGCCTTTAGTTGGCATACCCCAAGGTGAAACCGGATGCCTACCACCTGATGTCCGTCCTTCGCCGCCACCATGTGGATGGTCAACAGGGTTCATTACCACCCCACGGACTGTCGGCCTAACGCCGCGCCAACGGGTTGCCCCAGCTTTTCCTAAGGAAACCAAGTTATGTTCCGAATTAGAAACTTCACCAATTACCGCTCGGCAATCAGCCAATACTTTCCGCATTTCACCAGAACGCAACCTAATTGTTGCATGAGCTCCATCTCTTGCCACTAACTGTGCAGATGTACCTGCACTTCGGGCTAACTGGGCACCTTTACCGGGCTTTAATTCAACACAGTGAACGACAGCACCCATTGGTACATTCCGCAATGGCATACAGTTGCCGGGCTTTACGGGAACGGTTTCAGAGGAAATAAGCTCTTGCCCTACTTCAAGGCCTTTAGGGGCAATAATGTAGCGGCGCTCACCATCTTTAAACAGGATTAGGGCAATGTTTGCCGTCCTGTTTGGGTCATACTCAAGACGCTCAACGACCGCAGGTATATCCATTTTGTTGCGCTTGAAGTCGATAATGCGATAGTGCTGCTTATGCCCACCACCCACATGCCGAGTCGTTATGCGACCTTGGTTATTCCGTCCACCACTTTTGCTGAGCTTGCTCAACAATGGAGCGTAAGGCTTGCCTTTATGCAGACCTTCGCTTTTAATCCGCACAACAAAGCGCGAACCTGGCGATGTCGGTTTTGACTTTACAATAGCCATTTCTTAATACCGTTCCCTATTGTCTCTTTATCTAATAAACTATGGAGTCGCAAAGCTGATGTCATGACCGGGCTTGAGCTTGACGTATGCTTTTTTCCAGTCTGAACGCTGACCCAATGTTTTCCCGAAGCGTTTTTTCTTGCCTTTTACATTCAACACATGAACAGAATCAACTTCGACGCTAAACATGGCTTCGACAGCTTTTTTGACTTGAATCTTTGTCGCCTGTTTTTTTACCTTGAACACAAAACGGTTATCTTTCTCAGCAGCAATCGTGCTTTTTTCCGAGATGATCGGCGCATCCAAAATATCTATCAACTGGTAATTGCTCATGCTAGACGCTCCTCTAATCTTTTTATCGCTGCAGATGTTGCAATAATCTTGTCTGCAGCAACTAATAGTATCGGGCTTAAGTTTTCTGCCTCGATAACCTCAACATTAGGGATATTCCGAGATGCCAGGGCTAAATTAGCTTCAATCTTATCAACGATAATCAAAACACGTCTTGCGTCAATATCTTTTAGCTTCGCATTAAACTCTTTAGTTTTAGGCGAGGTAGGGACGATAGCGTCACTAACCAACAACCTGTCTTGTCTGAGCAATTCAGACAAAATAGATCGAATGCCTACGCGGAACATTTTTTTATTTAACTTCTGCTCGTAATTCCTGGGCCTGGCTGCAAATGCAACACCACCCGTGCGCCAAACTGGGCTTCTGGTCGTACCTGCGCGGGCGCGGCCTGTGCCTTTTTGCTTCCAAGGCTTCGCACCACCACCGCTTACGTCAGAACGAGTTTTCTGTGCTTTAGTACCAGCACGCGCTCCGGCCAAGTATCGAGTCACTAACTGATGAATTAATGTCTCGTTATACGTTTGTCCAAAAACAGACTCAAGTGCGTCGACGTTATTGGCAGTATTTCCATTTAAAGCTGGTATTTGCAAACCCATGACTTAACCTTTATTTCGCATTTTTGATGCGGGTGTAACAACTACATCGCCGCCTTTAGCGCCAGGCACTGCACCTTTAACTAGAATTAAATTCCGTTCGGTATCAATGGCATGGATCGTTAAGTTTTGGATGGTTCTTTTTTTATCACCCAAATGACCCGCCATTTTTTTACCTTTAAATACTCGACCAGGCGTTTGGTTCATACCGATAGAACCTAACACCCTGTGCGAAAGCGAGTTGCCGTGGGTTGCATCTTGCATATGGAAATGATGGCGTTTGATACCACCAGCAAAACCTTTACCGATACTGCGCCCCTGGACATCCACCACTTGGCCTGCCGAGAAAATACTTACGGGCAACTCAGAGCCGACGGCAAGATCCTGTCCTTCATTTTCATCCAGCCTGAACTCCCACAACCCTCTACCAGCTGTCATATTGGCTTTGGCATAATGACCAGCCATAGCCTTATTTACGTGCGATGATTTCTTGTCGCCTACCGCGACTTGAATCGATCGGTAGCCATCAATTTCAACACTTTTGACCTGGGCAACTCTATTGGAATCAACCTGCAATACAGTGACAGGAACGGAAGTGCCATCTTCACCAAATACCCTGGTCATACCGCATTTTCGACCCACAAGACCTATTGACATCTGCCAATTCCTCTATTCTTTTAATTCAACTTAATCTGAACATCAACACCGGCGGCGAGATCCAATTTCATCAACGCATCGACTGTTTTGTCAGTCGGCTCAACGATATCAAGCAACCTTTTGTATGTTCTTAATTCATATTGATCCCGCGCATCCTTGTTGACATGCGGAGAAATCAAAATCGTGAAACGCTCTTTTTTAGTAGGCAAGGGAATAGGGCCTTTTACTTGGGCACCCGTTCTTCTTGCAGTTTCTACTATCTCACCAGCCGACTGGTCAATCAATTTATGGTCAAATGATTTCAACCGGATTCTGATAGTTTGGTTTGTCATGTTCTTACTCGATGATGGATGCTACAACGCCAGCACCAACGGTACGGCCACCTTCACGAATAGCGAAGCGTAAGCCATCTTCCATAGCAATCGGTGATATCAATTTCACTTTTACAGAAATATTATCACCAGGCATTACCATCTCAACACCTTCGGGCAAAGCAACTGCACCGGTGACATCCGTGGTTCTAAAATAGAACTGTGGGCGATAACCATCAAAAAATGGCGTATGACGACCGCCTTCTTCCTTTGATAATATGTATATCTCAGCATTGAAATGGGCATGTGGCTTGATAGTGCCTTTGTGTGCCAATACTTGACCACGTTCAACGTCATCACGCTTCGTGCCTCTCAACAACAAGCCGACGTTATCTCCCGCTTGACCTTGGTCGAGCAACTTGCGGAACATTTCAACGCCAGTAACAGTTGTTGTAACAGTTGGTCTAATACCAACAATTTCGACTTCCTGGCCCACTTTAATGATACCGCGCTCAATACGGCCTGTTACTACGGTGCCACGACCTGATATTGAGAATACATCTTCAATCGGCATCAAGAAAGCACCGTCAACGGCCCGTTCTGGCAATGGGATATAACTGTCCAAGGCTTCAACCAATCTAATAACAGAAGGGACACCAATTTCACTCTCATCGCCTTGCAATGCAAGTAATGCTGATCCTCTGATAATAGGTGTATCGTCACCTGGGAACTCATACATATCCAACAGCTCTCTAAGTTCCATTTCCACCAACTCAATCAACTCTTCGTCGTCAACCATGTCGGCTTTATTCAGAAAAACTACAACATAAGGAACGCCAACCTGTCTTGACAACAGGATGTGTTCTCTGGTTTGTGGCATTGGGCCATCAGCAGCTGAACAAACTAAGATCGCGCCATCCATCTGCGCAGCCCCTGTAATCATATTTTTTACGTAGTCGGCGTGACCTGGGCAGTCAACGTGAGCGTAATGACGCGCTGTCGATTCATACTCGACATGAGAAGTGGCGATAGTAATACCACGAGCACGCTCTTCGGGCGCATTGTCAATCTGGTCGAACGCCTTAACCGCACCACCGTGCAATTTAGCCATCACCGTTGTCAGAGCGGCGGTCAGTGTTGTCTTACCGTGATCGACGTGCCCGATGGTGCCAACGTTAACGTGAGGCTTACTACGTGAAAATTTTTCTTTAGCCATGACTCAATACCTTTATGTTACATTCAAATTATGATGATTTTTTAATAATTGCTTCTGCAATTGATGCAGGCACTTCATTGTATTTTTCAAACTGCATACTGTAAGTAGCTCGCCCCTGTGTTGCCGAACGCAAATCAGTTGCATAACCGAACATTTCCGCTAGCGGTACTTCGCAACTAA
>JABFSV010000020.1 GCA_013140405.1 Methyloglobulus sp.
GATAATTACCTACACCTAGCGATTTAGTTACCGTTAGGTTATCGAGATCAATAATGGATATGTCGTTACTTACTCCATTCGTCGTATATAAGCGTTTTTGGTCGGGCGAAAACGCCAGATTCCACACCCGTTGCCCCACCAACAAATACTTTTCGACTTCGTAAGTTTTGGCATTAATAACAGCAACACGGTTGGCTGGCCCCAAAGCCACATAGCCATGCTTGTTTTCCTTGTCGATAACAACACCGACGGGTTGTATTTTGTCCTTGGTCACGCCCTGAACCTCAAACGTAATGCGTTTTACAATCTGTTTGGTGCTGGCATCCACAATCGACAAGCTACTCGCCATCTCGGAAGTTGCCCAAGCAAATTTACTGTCCGAGGTAAATGTAACGGCACGGGGACGTGCATCGACCAGCGTATTCTCAACAATTATGTTGGTTTTGGCATCAATCCAATGCAGCATATTAGTCGTTTCAGACGCGCTGACAACCCAGCGGCTGTCGGGGCTAACGGTAATGCCCTCTGGCTCTACGCCCACTTGAATCTGCTTGATGACTTTTTTCTTGGCGATGTCCATCACCGTCACCCTGCTATCATCCTCGTTGGAGATATAGAGCGTGTCACCTTTAGGATTGAGCGCGAACGTTTCTGGATCGTCGCCGGAAGGCAGCGTCCCGATTTCTTTCAGGGTTTCAGTGTCGATCATTTTGATGATATTGTCGTCGCTGGTAGCAATGTATATCACTTTATTGTCGGGACTAATGGCGATACCCCTAGGGCGCTGTCCGACTTCCACAGTTTTAATCAGTTCGCCTGCTATCGGATCGACAATCGCCAGTGCATTATCTTTTTCCAAGGTGACGAATACGGTTTCTGCTTGTGCCGAAGCCGCTAATATCAACAAAATAGCACTTAAAATCTGCTTATTCACCGCTTTTACTCCATTTACATTCTGTTTCTGGTTGATCGTAGCCCAACGTATCCAGCTCGGTTTTGGGATGCAAAAAGCCCTCAATCGGTGCAACCGCAACTAAAGACCGAGGTGCTGCCAGCAACACAGGTTGACGTAATTGATGATCCCAAGACCGAAATGATAAGGATGTGCCCTTATAACCTTGCAAAGCAAGCTGGTCACTTAACAGGTAATCCTTAATCGGCTTCAATCCGTTTGATTTCGCACGGGTTGCCGCTTCACCAATCGCACGTACCGCCAAATATGCGCCGTAATCCTGCTCTTCCATCCACCGCCCGGTTTTTTCTTTAAAGCGGTTTTGAATCTGTGTGGCACCCCATTGCTCATGCGCCCGATGCCAAGATGTTGCCACCAATCCTTGCGTACCAATAACAGGCCGTGGAATCCAGGTACGGTAATCCAGGTATTCCCCAAACTGGCCTTGCTCATCGGCAACCACCAGTACGTCGTAATCTTCATCAAGCTGGGTAAAAACAGCCACATCTGCTTGTGCAGTTCGCCGTGCATCAAAGGTATGTTCCCAGGTTTTTTCCTGGACGATGTTCATATTGAATTTTTTGGCGGAGCGCTTGATGGCTTCGGCATAAAGCCTGTCTTCTTCAGTATTGCCGATAACTAGAAACCACTTTGTCCAGCGTTTCTTCATCATGTATTGCGCGAGCGCATCGGCACGCATGGCGCGGCTGGGTAGCAAATGCATTACATTCGCACGGCACGCCTTATTACGTAAGGCATCATCGGTAGTGCTGGCATCAAACAACAAAGCCTCTTTTGCCGAATCCAGGTCAGCGACTTTATTGGTTACATCGGGTGATAAATTGGTGACGACTAAGGCATATTTTTTTGCGATTTTCTTGTTGAATACCTCGGCGACATCGCCATCCACAGGAACGATAAATTTCTCTATGGAAAAATTTTGCTTGGTGTATTCGCCAGTTGTATTGTTGTCTTCAATTGCCAGTTCCGCACCCGTAACGCCTTTGTCTTCAATAATAGGATCAAGATTGGATAACGCAGGCCGCACTTTTGGGGTTTGGGTCAGGTAGGCAATTTTGATGGCTTGGTTGCCTTTTGCTAACAAGGAGTTTGAAGCAACTAGTTGAAAAGCAATGAATATAATCAAACCTATTCGAGGAAATATCTTAGTCGAGTACATTTTTACGGGTAAACATTGATTAATGAACGGTATTTATTCTAACGGATTGCATAAATTTTTTTATTTTAATCACGCTGACCTATTCTTAATATTTGAAAAATATCACTTTAGGGTCGATACTTGCTTTAAGTTTAGTTATAAAACATTTTCATTATTTATGTCCAAGCCTACTAATCCAGCAAATCCGCCTGACGAACATTGGTCAAAAACTGGTGTACCCGCACCCTTTAAGGTCAATAGGCGCATGGGTATACGTTATATCAGAAGGGATATTGGTGTTACTATCCGCAAAATTGGTTTGTTTAATTTTAACATGGGTACAAATCAGGAAAGTTCGGTGAAACTGGTGGATATAAGCAGTAGAGGCGTAATGATTTCAACCGAAATTAAATTTTCCTTGAAAAAACAAGTGCTTCTAACGATACGCTTTACCGATTTCAAAGAATATAAAATAATGGGTAAAGTTGTGCGTAAGTCAGAGGGTGATGCCCTTATTTACGGTATCAAGTTTGATAAGGTCAATAATAAACTAGCCGACAAATTACTGGCAACGCAGCGTAAATTGTCCTTTACATAAAAACGTAATACCTCGCTTTCCATACCTTAAAAGCTGCATTTTAGTTCATCCGCGTTCGACAAATAAATGACTAAACCACAATGACAAACCTCATGCTCAGGGATATTTATGTTTATCCAGTTAAATCATTAGCTGGCATACGTGTAAGTAGCTGGTCGGTAGCGGCATCGGGACTTAAGTACGATAGAAAATGGATGTTGATTGATACGGATCGACAATTCCTTAGTCAGCGTCGACTGCCTAAGATGGCTTTGATCAAAACCGTACTGACTGACAGCGAACTCATCCTGTCTGCGCCTGGTATGGATAACTTGTCCCTGTCGTTAGAACCCAAGACAGGAGAAATCATCAACAGCACGATCTGGCACGATCAGGTCGATACATTGGCGGTATCGGACGAGGCAGATAGGTGGTTCAGCCGTTTTTTACAAATAGAATGCAGGTTGGTCTACCAACCTGATACAGCAATTCGTCCAGTTAACCCTGCTTTCGCCAAACCCGAAGACCAAGCAGCCCTTTCGGATGGCTTTCCTTTCTTGTTGGTTTCGGAAAATTCGCTGCTTGCACTGAATGACGCTATGCAGCTTGATTTGCCGATGCTCCGCTTCCGCCCTAATCTCGTCGTGTCTGGCTGTGAAAGCTATGCGGAAGACACTTGGCGTGACATCACTATTGGCAATATCGGCTTTCGCTTGCCTAAACCTTGTTCGCGGTGTTCTGTGCCGACGATTGACCCAGAAACGGGCAAAACCGGCAAAGAGCCACTCACCACACTTAACCGCCTCAGAAAATGGCAGAACAAAGTCTATTTCGGACAAAATGCCTTGCACAATGAATGTGGCATATTGTCAGTGGGCGATAGTGTACACATAAATCTTATTGGTGATCGGCAGCCGCCACTATAATCGACCAGCACCTTGGTTGTTTCCATGCTAGTCATCTGTCTCAGGCGTATCGGTGTCCAAAATGCCGTTTTCTGTATTTTTCCTGGCTAATTCCGCCAGCGCCTCATATTTTGCGCGAAACGCGTCGAGATGAATTTCCTCAAGCTCTTCAATATCTA
>JABFSV010000118.1 GCA_013140405.1 Methyloglobulus sp.
GTGATTTGATTTCCGAGCGTACTAAAGCGGGTTTAGCTTCTGCCCGTGCCCGTGGCAGAAAAGGCGGCGCACCGTTTAAAATGACCCCACCTAAATTGCGGCTGGCAATGGCCTCTATGGGCAAACCAGAAACCAACATTGGCGATTTATGTAAGGAACTTGAAATCACACGGCAAACTCTCTACCGCCATGTCGCCCCCGACGGATCGTTGCGAGAGGACGGAGAGAAGTTACTGAAAAACACCTAACCTTGTTTATGGATTTTGAAGTTACCCTGCTGCCGATCTTAAAGCCTTGGCGGCCTCGGTCATATTGGCCAATGAAATTCTGACATCCTGCCACTGCCGCGTTTTTAAGCCGCAATCGGGATTGACCCATAAATGGTCAGAGTCGATTCTTTCCCCCGCTTTT
Organism: Methyloglobulus sp.; assembly: GCA_013140405.1. GTDB lineage: Bacteria > Pseudomonadota > Gammaproteobacteria > Methylococcales > Methylomonadaceae > Methyloglobulus. The sequence continues at coordinate 412 of JABFSV010000118.1, forward strand.
TTCAGCAATGCGATCATGTCGTCAGTGGTCGGCACATTCGGGCTATGGATGTCGTAGACACCGGGCCCAATTTCGTTTGGGTAGTTAAAATCGATAAAGGCATACAATAGTTCCATATTAGAACGCGAGGTTTCGATGGTAATCACATCGGCATCCATGTCGGCGATGGACGTTATGATGTCGTTGAACTCCGAATAGCACATGTGCGTGTGAATCTGGGTGCTGTCGTTTACCCCGCTGGAACAAATCCGGAAAGCCCGCACCGCCCAATCCAGGTAAGTCTGCCAGCGCGATTGCCGTGGCGGCAAGCCTTCCCTGAACGCGGCTTCGTCAATTTGGATAATCGGGATGCCGGCACGTTCCAGATCGTTGACTTCTTCACGTATCGCCAGGGCCAATTGATAAGCGGTGGTTGAGCGTGGCTGGTCGTCGCGGACAAATGACCAGTTCAGGATCGTGACCGGCCCGGTCAACATGCCTTTCATGGGCTTGTCGGTCAGCGATTGGGCATATTGGCTCCAGCCCACGGTCATCGGCTTGGGGCGGCTCACATCACCGTAGATGATCGGCGGTTTGACACAGCGGGAACCGTAAGATTGCACCCAGCCGTTGGCGGTGAATAGAAAGCCGTCCAATTGCTCGCCAAAATATTCCACCATGTCGTTGCGCTCCGCTTCACCATGCACCAACACATCCAGCCCCAACTTTTCCTGTTCCCTTACACAGAATTCAATGGTGTGTTCCATGTGTTTGATATAGTCAGTCTCACTGATTAAGCCGCGTTTGAAGTCGGCGCGCGCTTTACGGATTTCCGGTGTTTGCGGGAATGAACCGATGGTCGTGGTCGGATAGCTGGGTAATTTCAGTTTAGCGCGTTGTTGTTCACGCCGCACCGGAAAAGGATTCTGGCGTTGGGTCAACGAGCTGTCGATTTTTGCGAGTTCAGCTTGCACGGCTGGATTATGAATTAAGGTGGATTCCCGGCGGGAACGGATGGCGTTTGCTGATACGATTAAATCCGGCTCGGCCGCCGCCGGTTCTTCAATTGCCAAACGTAAGACTTCCAACTCGGTCAGTTTTTGCCGTGCGAACGCCAACCAGGGTTTGATGGTTGGGTCTAAAGCGGTTTCGTGTTCCAGGTCGATGGGTACATGCAACAGGGAGCAGGAAGGCGCTAGCCAAAGTTCGCCTTTAAAACGTTCCCGAGCGTCTGCGATGGCGCTGAGCGCAGCGTTTAAATCGGTGCGCCAGATATTGCGTCCGTCGATCAATCCCAATGACAGCACTTTATGGTTGACGAAGTTATCCAACACCGCCGTCAATTGTTCCGGTGCCCTGACCAGATCGATATGGAGTCCTGCAACTGGCAACTTACAAGCGAATGAGGCCTGTTCGCCCAACTCACCAAAATAAGTCGCAAGTAACATCTTAACAGGCGAACTTTGCAAGCGGTTATAAACAGACTCAAATGCATTTCTCCAGGTGTTGGGCAAATCCAGAACCAGGATCGGTTCATCGATTTGTACCCATTCCACGCCTTGGTCTGCCAAGCGGTGCAGGATTTCGCCATAAATCGGTAATAAACGATCCACTAAATCAAGTTTGTTAAAGTCGCTGGTTGTTTTCGCCAGCCACAACCAGGTCAAAGGCCCCAGCAAAACCGGTTTCGGCTGATAGCCCATGGCTTGCAGTTCGCGGGTTTCATCGAACAGTTTTGTGCTGGACAACACAAATTGCTGATCCGCTGTCACTTCTGGCACCAGATAATGGTAATTGGTATCAAACCACTTCGTCATTTCACAGGCACGAAAGGGCACGCCATCGGTTGACTGGCCGCGAGCCATCCTGAAATAAGTATCAAAGCCAGTTGATGATCCGAACCGTTCGGGGATAACACCGAGCATGACGCTGGTATCCAATACATGGTCATAGTAAGAAAAGTCTCCAACCGGAATCAAATCCAGGCCGCTGCTGGCTTGCAACCGCCAATGCCGTTGGCGGAGTTCGGCGGCAATTCTCCCTAATTCGTCCTGAGTGATTTCACCACGCCAATAGCGTTCCAGGGCAAATTTCAGTTCGCGGTGTTCGCCCAGGCGAGGAAACCCCAGGTTGTGGATTTTAATCATTTACTACAGCTCCATTAGGTTAAAAATGAAAGCGGCATTGTAGGGCTTGTTATTTGTGAGGAATATTGATAGTTTCTCACTATTTCATGAGGAATATTCATCAATATGGAACTCATCCATTTTCGTATCCTGTTGGCGCTTAAACAATACGGCACATTGAATGCCGCTTCTGAGACGCTGCACTTAACGCAATCGGCCTTATCGCATCAGATGAAAAACCTGGAACACCGTCTAGGAATCGTGCTGTGGCGCAAGCAAGGACGTAACTTGGTGTTGACGCAGGCGGGACACTATTTGTCTGATGTCGCCGAATCGGTGATTGCCACGGTTAATTCCGCCGAGCAGCACCTTACCCTGTTGGCGGCAGGCAAAACCGGGAAGCTGACTATCGGTATCGACTGCCATGCCTGCTATGAATGGTTCCGCACGATACTCCAGCCCTACCTGCAAGCCTGGCCGGAGTTGGCTATCGAAGTGACATCCCGCTACCGGTTTAATTCGTTTGAAGCGATTCAGCAATACAAGCTGGATGCGGTATTGACTTCAGACCCCACGTTTAATGGTGTGCTGCATTACCAGCCGCTGTTTGATTTTGAATTGGTGTTAATTGTCGCCAGAGAGCATCGCCTCGCCGGACTTCAAGTGATTGAACCCGACGACTTGCAACAAGAGACGATCTTGACTTACCCGGTCGAGCGGGAGCGCCTGGATATGTTCAGGAAAATCCTGCAACCCGCTGGGGTTGAACCGCTCGACCATATCACCGTAGAAGAAACCGACATTATGTTGCTGTTGGCTGCGAGTGGGCGCGGCGTTTGCCTGCTGCCTGAATGGTTATTGGCCGATAAGGTCAAAAATCCGGATGTGGTTAGCTTAAGGTTTAAAAACCTGCCGCTAACCAAAACTATGTATCTGGCGACACGGCATGAAGACGTGGAACTGGACTATATTCAATGGCTGATTGGGCATGCGCAGTCCAGGGTATAATTCTATCGTGATTGAAATATTTATTTATCGGGCAAATAAATGAGGCAATGTTTTATGTCATTTGGTGTGTCTATATTAGTTAGGGCTATCAGGAGAGTTGCGTGAGCGAATCACAAAAACCCATAGCAGTCATGGCTTCCACTGCACCACTAAGAACCAAGCCGACAAACTATCCGGAGCCGTTTGCACCCATGATGGCGGGTCGTAAAAAAAGGCCGCTCGGAGATCTTTTTGGGCTTTCAAACTTCGGGGTAAATCTAACGCAACTTTTACCCGGTGCTGCTTCAGCTTTACGTCATGCTCATTCCAAGCAAGATGAGTTCATCTACATTTTGTACGGGCATCCTGTACTGCTTACCGATGCCGGAGAAACACAACTCTCTCCCGGCATGTGCGCGGGATTCAAAGCGGGTACGGGAAACGCGCACCAGTTGGTTAATCGCACCAGTGAAGAAGTGCATTACCTTGAGATTGGTGACCGTAGCGCAGGAGATTCCGCGCATTACCCAGACGATGACATAAAGGCGCTTATCGTCGAGGGCAAATGGCAGTTTGAACACAAAGACGGATCGCCCTATTAAAATCCGCACCCACCCGCAGACAACACGGTCTTTGCGCAATTAGGTACTCAACAAGGAATCTACATGCAACACGTTTTAATTATTCATGAGGTCGAGGATTATCCAGCATGGAAGGCTGTTTTTGACCAAGCAGGGGTCTTTTGACCAAAAGCACGGTTTGTACCCAGCTACCCCTGTAAGCCTTGCTATCCGTGGCTTGCAGCCGAAATATCGTTTCTGAAATCGGCAAGGAATTTTTCAATAACCTATTGAATATTAATGGTATTCAATAGGTTATAAAATTAATACAGATAGGTGGAAAAGCCCACACTAAACTTTCTTAAGAGGATGTGCGCTGGTTTAGTTTAACCTACGCTTCGTTTAACACGACAGAATCCTCATTTCCCGACTTCGCCTTATAAGGTTGTGAGTCCAAACCCGCTAAACTTACACAATCCCAGTTAAATCAATGTATTAACCTACAAACATCGGTTTGGACGCACATTCACTGCCAATAGAAAAGTACCGTGTACGTTTCTTGTCTATTGAATGAGCAAATAACAAGACAAATTTCCTTCCTTATCGTTGTTTAGAAGGCGGAGGCGGCGAATATCGGTTATCAAGGGTTTTATCAATTTTGACAGTAAGATCTTCGACAGTTTTGACCGTTAGTTTTTCATTTGGCCCTTTTGCCTCAGAAATATAGTCGCCTATCAATTTGGCATCGCTGACCCTAACTAAATGCCCCATCAGGTAGGCAAACAAAAAGCTGGGTTTATGAAGCCGTCCAACCAGGACATAGTCTGCCCCAAACCCCTTGCCTAAATTGGCAGCAACATCATGATGGTCAAATAAATAGCCAACGCCGCTATCAGCAAACTTCTGGCTCTTTGGGTCAATATTAATAATCACATAATCCGCTTTCTTGAGTTCCGCTTCCAACAGCGGTTTTATAGATGCTGTCCGTTTAATTTCAGCAGGTACTCTTGGAGCCAATGTTAAATCTTTAAGCTCAAAGTCAAGAATGGCAATCCTGGTTTCTGCAAATCCGCTCATGCTCACAAGACACAATATGATTGAGCTGAATACGTGGCGCATCCCCCTGTTTTTTTTGATATTCATAAGCCCCCTGTCATATAGTTTTTCCATAGTATACTTTTCTCTTATAAACTCAAGAGCTTTGGTCGATGCCATGTTTTTTTGAATTATTTACGGGTTAGCGCTTAATTCGCATTTTAGATTACTGAAAATCATCGATTGTCTATGTTCCGCTTCCAAGAATTTCAACAGTAGCTTCGCTAGGCTTTTTTACCCTAAAGTTACAGGCGCAATCTCCTTTCGCCATGCAGGTCAACAACTCCACCTCTTGATCTAGCAACGTAGACATCAGCGCTAAATCGAACTGACAAATTTCGTTGTGTTTTTGGGCAAGATCATGGTAAACGCAGTTATGCGCCCTTATTTTAAAGTGTTTGGAAGCCCCTGAATATTGGGTGTTAACCTCGTAGCCCAATTCCGTCATGATTTGGGTGAGTTCTTCAATCCGTTTCTCAATGGGTTTGCCTATAAAACGTCCTTTAAGCCCATCCGCCACGGTTACCCCAAGCTTATGCATATAGGCGTTGAACCGTTCGGAACCTAATTCATCCTGCAAATTACCCAGCATCACTTCAGAAAACCAAGCGTACTGCTTGGGAAAATAGTTAATGCCTTTGCGGGTGATTCCGTAATTTGTAACCGGGCGTCCACTGGTCTTATTCAACGACTTTTTTTGAATGTACCCCTGATTTTCTAAGGCTGAGAAATGTTGCATAACACCAGCCCTGGAAATCCCTACTGAATTGATGATTTCGTCGATAGTGAGTCCGGTTTGGTTTTCTAAGAACAGCTTGAGTATTTCACGCTGTCGCGTACTAATGATGTCGGCCATGATTTTACAACAAAAGTTTAATTGCTCATCAAAATAACATAAAAGGCGCTGGTTCAATAATTTCATTAATATTACTTTATAAATATATATATTGAATAAGTATATTTAATGTTGTAACCTATCACTTACTGGCGGTTTCTGCATGATAAAACCTTTATCCGACTGTGATAAAGAACTCATCGGTTCCCCCTCAGGAAAGCAGGAGTCGCCAGTACCCTGTTTATCAATATCAAGCAGGGACAATGACCGGAGGTAAACGCATGTCGGTTAGGCAATGGAAGAAAAGTGATGTTCGCCATTAGTCAACCGGCAAGCCAAAAAAAAGGATGGCAGAAAGGACTGCCGCTAAGGAGCTTCGGTAACTATTGCTTATTTAGAGAGGAATGAAGATGTTAAAAAAAATATGCATGACCAGCTGCCTCATGGCGGCGTTATTGCCTGCCTGGGCGCAAGCCGAGACAGGAAACACACACCTGATCACATTGAAGGCAGTCAAACTGGATTCCGGGCAGTTGGCTTATCAGATGGTCAGCCACAAAATACAGGATGATTCCGGTTCTGAAGAGGATATCACTGGACGCTATGCCAAAGAACCCTCCATCCCTGGCCCCACCATTGTCATGACCGAAGGCGATAAGGCTGAGGTCACTTTGGAACAAGGCATAAAAGATTCTGATAAACCCGTCAGCATCCATGTGCATGGCGTGCATTATAAAATTGATAGTGACGGCACCATGAAAATGCTTAATCAGGTTACCGATGAAGCAGCTTTCCCGGGCAAACCGTACACTTACAAATGGACTGCTGCGCTCGGCACGGCAGGTACCTGGCCTTATCATGACCATACATTCGGCAATCCGAAGTTAGGTTCAGAGGATAAAGGCCTTTACGGCACCCTGATTGTTAACCCGAAAAGCGGCCAAATACCCGGCTTAATTGATGGCGAAATCAAGCAGGTCAATCTGAAAGATATTAAACGGGAGTTCATCCTGTGGATGCACGAAACCACATTTTGGGGCATGGAGGTCAACAATATCGTTAACCGCCAGGTGCCGCTTTGGACTAACCCGTCTTTGGGCGCGCGCGAAGGCGAGTTGGTGCGCTTTCATGTGATCGGTCTGGGGACGGCTTTTCATACCTTTCATTTACATGGGCATCGCTGGATCCAGCCTGGCACCACGCATATTCTCGACACCTTCAATGTCGGGCCGATTCAGCGTGAATCCTTCGTCATCAAGGCAGGTGAAGGTGTCGGACCCGGTCATTGGCATTATCACTGCCACGTCTTACAGCACATGCAAAGCGGCATGATGGGGGCGTTCATGGTCATCGGATCAAAATAACCAATTGAAAAAATTATAAAATAAATCGTGGAAGGTAAAGCTATGAAAACATTTAAGACCCCCCCTATTGCCGGTGCCATTATGATGGCACTAGCCAGTACCGCAGTTAGCGCAAATCCCGATGCTGCCAATGTCGATGACGCTATTCTCAGTGTGCCTGGGCTGATGCCTTCGGCGACGCTGGAAATGACGGATAATCCGGGACTGTGGTTTAAAGACCCGACCGATGGAGATGCCCTGGTGGTGATTAAACCCGGGCAGGCGGTACACATAAAAATGTCCGAGGAAACCCGCAGCCAACATACCATCACCAGTCTACTCTGGCCTGTCGGTGCCAAGGATTTTCCGGTCGACCAGGAGAAACCGTCTGATGCCAGTATCACCAAAGGCCTCGATAAGCCGGGATTGTATGTGTTTACCTGCAAAGTGCATCCTTACATGTTCGGTGCTGTCGTGGTTGACGATCCGGATACTAAAGGCCTTGATATAGGCTCTGAACTGGAATTGGTTACAGGTGTGAAAGTGCCAGCCGACAGCGACATTGCCAAAAAGCTGTTACGCACGTTCTTTGTGGTAACCACACCCAGTCTGTGGCGTGATTACCGGGAAGCTGAATGGAAAGTCAATCTCCCCGACATTCCTTTGAATATTAAAGGCCAAACGATCAGCCTTAGCGCCCTGAGCATGACCATGCCCAACAAACTACAGACACCTAAAACCCCGGGGGTTGGCGAAGTTTGGGTCAATACCCAGTTTGAAATGATCGAAGGCAAGAAAAAACCCGGTACCGCGACCCGCATCGATGCCGCTAATTGGAAGGTGGTTAATAAAGTCAAAGGTGTCAAGGAAGAGATGAACCATCCGCACAATATGTGGCCGGACAACACCTATCAACATATTTATCAAACCCAATGGTTCGATAAACGGCTATTGACGTTCGAACGCGCTAGCGGCAAGGTGACCAGCAATTCTGAAGTCGGCGAGTCGCCTTCGCATGTGCTTACCCGGCCAGCGGACGACCTTTTATATGTGGCCATTAACGGCGGCGAACAGGTCGTTAAAATGACTGGCGGTGCAGCGCCTTCAGCCGTAAAAAGCATCAATGTCGGGCCGAATAGTTCTCCGCACGGGCATTTTATTACCGATGATGGTAAATATATGGTAACGCCCAATGCCTTATCCAGCAGCGTCTCCGTCGTCGATCTGGACAGCGAAACCAACACCATCATTCCGACCGGAGGGGTGATTCCGATAGCGGTTTGGGGTACGCCCGACGGACAACGCGCTTATGCCGCCAATCTGTTGGGTACGCCGCCACAGTTGCTCAGCAGCTTGACGGTCATCGATATCCCTGGCAAGAAAAAATTAAGCGATATTAATTTGGCGGCGGATTATGATCCGGTGTCGGGCAAGATTACTGGGGAAGCATACGGGCTACTGCCCATCCAAACACCGGTCAGTCCTGACGGGAAGTATGTCGTCACCGCCAATACCTTGAGCGCCAGTATCACCATCGTCGATGTCGCGACCAATAAAGTTATCAAAAGCCTAACTTGTGAACCCGGTTGTCATGGCGTTCATTTCGGCATGAAAAAAGGCGGCGGCTACTATGCTTATGTCGGCAGCAAATTTGCCAACGACCTTGTCGTCGTCGATATGGATAAATTGGAAGTGGCAGGTCGTGTACTTTTGGCCGATGGAAAAGATACCAGCATCGTTGCCTATAACGGCATGGGTGGTCAGGGCATCTTGCCGCTGCCTTTAGTTGAGCATGGCTATCTCAAGGAAACCTTAAAACTTTCCGGCAAAAAACAACTCAGTTCAGATGTTGAAGGCTGGTTGAAGCTATTAACCAAAGAACAAAAAGGGATATAGAGATATCCAGCATTTCTTGGCTTTATTCAGGTTGGGCTTCATCTTTTGGAGCCCAACCGTTCTCTTTTTTGGAATTCAACTTTGTATTAGATATTTAATAGGTTATACAGATGACACATTATATGGAACTCCTCATGACGAATCAGCCATGGAATCTCATTATCTACATGGCAATCCCTGTGATACTTGCCGAGACAATCGCCATTTCGGAGCTTTATCTTCTTTTTACCGGTAAAGATACGGGCGCAGTAAAAACGCTCAGCCGGTTTGCGGGAATTATCGTTGGCTGGTATTTCCTTGGAATCTTCATAAATTTACTGTTTACTGCGGTTATTCCACTGACAACCGCCAACGATTGGCGTGGCATCGTGGATGTGATTGCCGTTGGATTTTATCTCCTAGGGCTTGTTCCTCTTTTTGGAATAGCACTACTTGATATGAATCTGCTCTCTCGTACCGCATCGCAAAGGGAACGCAATAAGCTTCATGCTATTTCCGTAGGGGTTTTCCTGGTCGTTGCCCATATCGCGATGATATTCGGTATGGCCGACCCTAACCTATTCTCTAGTCAAGGGGTGATGGAAAATATGCCGGGCATGAGCCATCCCTAATTTTTTTCAACTACCTAAAGAAAAGATTTAGAACTAAACAACCAACCTATTTAAGAAGGATATTATGTCTGATTTTAAAAAATATCAATGTAAAGAATGCGAACACATCTATGATGAGGAAAAAGGTGACCCCGATAGCGGCCTTGCGCCAGGAACACGTTGGAACGACATACCGGACACCTGGTCTTGCCCGATCTGCGGGGCACCTAAAGACTTTTTTAAACAGATGGAGTAAGTCTTTACCTGTGGTGCATCAATAGGGGTATTATGGATTACACCAAGCGCTTGCTTGAAGAGCGTTTGGAATCCAGCTCAATATCAACTCGCAGATGGAGAAAGCCATGCCACATGTTGTTGCCCTCTATCGTTATTCTGTGAAGGGCATTACCCCAGAAAGCAACGATGTTTTAACCGTGCTTGATGAGGAGCGGACTGCCGGAGATCGGGTGCAGTGACTACACTCATTGCTTAAGTTACGTTCCCATCTTTTCGCCCTTTATCTGTCTCTTATTAATATAAGCATTTAGGGCAATGTGGCTTGAATAACCTAGCACCCTGGCAATTTTTCGTACTGACAGCCCTATCCCTAGGAGTTCCTTAATCTTTTCCTGGTGAGCATCAAACTTGCTCTTCTGGATCGTGCCCCTCGGCTTGCCCAAGGTTTGCCCCTGGGCTTTTTTGGCAGAGAGCGCTTCTTTCGTCCGTGAACTGACGAGGTCGCGTTCCAGTTCGCCAAATAACGAGAACAGGGTAATGATAATCTTGGAGTTCATGTCGTGTTGGCGGATATCCAGGTTCTGCTTCAGGATAATCACGCGGATTGTTTTTTCCACCAAGGCATTGACCAGGGCGATGACTTCGGCGGTGCTCCGCCCCAATCGGCTCAGTTCAGTGACGATGAGTGTGTCGGACGGGTCAAGCCGGTGGGTGAGTTCTTCAATTCGGCGTTGTTTGGGCGATTTACGGGATGAAATCGTCAGCTCGATAAAATCATCGATCTTTAAGTCCTGTTTCCGGGCGTATTCCAAAATCTCCAGCTTCTGGTTGTTGGTGTCTTGCTTGTCGGTCGATGCCCGTAAATAAGCCAGCGTTTTTCCCATGGTTTCGGTGGGCGGTAAGCGATAAGGTGATAATAGGTTATTTATTATACATTATGAATGTGTAATAGCATGTTTTTAGCTTAGTCATTGTACATTACCCTTAACGAACGTTATCACCCCTACAAAACAATATGTCCCGACTGACAATTTTAACCCAGGATGAGATCAACACCCTTTACGCGATCCCTGCGCTGGATAATGAAGAGCGGTCATTCCTGTTTGCCCTCGATCCCGATGACAACGCTTATCTCGATACACTGGGGAACAACACCGCGAACAAGGTCAATTACATCCTGCAACTGGGTTATTGCCGTGCCGTCAATTACTTTTTCCAGTTCAGCGTCCAGAAAGTAAAGGCTGACGTTGAATTTATCCTGCAACAGTATTTCCCCGGCGAGCCGTTCCCTAAAAAGCAGGTACTGAGGAAATATCACTACCGTAACCGCGCCGAAGTGATGGCCAAGTTTCAGTTGAAAAATGCAGATATTGCTTTCCAGGATCAATTAACCAATGAAGCCAAGGCACTTGCCAAGCGCCATACCCTGCCCCGGTTTGTCTTGGACGGGTTGCTGTCTTACTGCCTACAGAAAAATGTGGTCAGGCCAGCTTACTCAAGCCTTCAGGATAGGGTATCAAGCGCACTTATTGATGAGCGCAACCGCTTGGCCGCCACATTTTATATGGAAACCGATAAAGACTTGCACGCGCTATTGGATAAGCTGCTCGAAGATGACAACCTGTTTTATAACCTAACCCTTGTCAAAAAAGACCAGAAAAACTTCAGCATCACAGAAATAAAAACCACTATCGCCAAACAACATTTGATCGTTGGGATTTATGCAAAGTCCCTGGCATTGATGCCCAAACTGGGCATATCGGAACAGAATATTATCTACTATGCGAACCTGGCCGAGTTTTACACCATCCAGAAACTGAAAAGGATGGCCAACAAAAATATCGTCCGGCTTTACCTGCTCTGTTATGTCCACCGCCGCCTGTTCAAGATCAACGACCACCTGGTCACCAGCTTTATCCATAAGTTGGCCCACTATGGGGATAAGGCCGATGATTACCAGCGGGACAAGATAGACATTTCCGAAGCGGTGGACAAGCAACTCAGGAAACAAGCCTGGCAGGTGATGGCCATTAACATTGATGAGCGTATCCCCGACAGCCAAATCCGGCAGAAGGCGTTTGAGGTAGTCCCCCAAGACCGTTACCCGCAGTTCCTGGACGATTTTAAAAAGCCCAACCTTGACCGTGATTTCTTTCGTTGGCAATACTACGGCCAGTTCGCGTTGACCATCAAGAAGAATATCCGTCCCTTGTTCAAGACGCTTGAGTTCTCGTGCGCAAATGCGGAGATGGCCAAAGCGGTCGATTTTTTAAGGCAGCATCTTAGCGGGAACCAACCGTTCCGGGACTATGGCTATCAAGACGTGCCGCTGCGGTTCTTTCCAAAAAGGTTGAGAAAATTCCTGACCTATAAAGTGCAAGCCGAGGGAAATCACGCGGTCAAAAAAGTGGATGGCGACCGCTATGAATATATGGTGTACATCCAACTTAAAAACGGCCTGGAGCAAGGCGGGGTGTTCATTAAGGACAGCCACGGCTACCGTGCCCTGGAAGACGAGCTGATCGATATTGAACATTGGGAAAAGCATAAGCGGGCTATTTTAAATGGACTCAACATGCCTTTGCTATCAATGGGGATAGAGGAGTTATTGGATGGTTTACAGGCCAATTTGAAGGAGAAATATGAACGGGTGAACAGCCACATTGAGAACGGCGAAAACACCAGCCTGAAAATCACGTACAACAAAAAAGGCGAGCTGCTTAAGTGGACATTGCCTTACGCCCGCCTGGACGATGGGGTGAACAATCCCTTCTTCGACAAGCTTCGGGTCACCAGTGTCGGTGACATCCTGAAGTTTAATGCTGAGGCCACCGGGTTTATGGGTGCATTCACCCATCTCCAGCCCAAATACGCGAAATTGCCGCCCGACCCAGAAGTCATCAGTGCTTGTACGATTGCAGCGGCGACCGGGATCGAAACGAAAAAGATGAAGGAGATCAGCGATGTCAACAACCACGACCTCGACAGGGTAAACAAAAACTTCATCCGCCAGCAAACGCTGTACGCAGCCAGCGAAGCGATCATCAACCATACCGCCAAACTGCCAATTTTTGCAGAATACAATTTAGCCGATTACGGTGTCCATGCCAGCGTGGACGGCCAAAAATTGGTCACCAAATACCACACCATCAAATCGCGCTATGGTAAGAAATATTTTGGGATGCTTAAAGGCGTGGTCTTATTCTTGCTTAATGCCAACCATCTGCCCCTGTGCCTGAAAGTCATTGGTGCCAATCAGCATGAAAGCCACTTCTTGTTAGATATTGTGGAGAGTAACACGTCCGATGTTGAAATCACGGCGGTCTCCGGCGACATGCACAGTATCAATCGGGTCAACTTTGCCCTGATGTATTTGTTCGGTTACCGGTTTATGCCGCGCTTTACGCAGCTGCGGGATAAATCGGACAACAACCTGGTCTGTTTTGATGAAGTCAAACACTATGCCCACCGTGTTATTAAGCCCAGCAAGCAGGTCAATAAAGCACTCATCATAAAGGAGTGGGACAATGTGCTGCGGATATTGGCCTCATTGGCGCTCAAAAAGACCACACAAAGCCAGATTGTCCGTAAACTGTCCTCTTATAAGAAGATCAATGCCACCTTGAAAGCCCTGATTGCATTCGATGAAATTATCATGACCGATTATATCCTCGATTACATTGACATCAAGGAAGTGCGTGAAGTGGTGCAAGCCTCGCTGAATCGGGGCGAGTCTTACCATCAGTTAAGCTCGACCATTGCCAAGGTCAGCGGTGGGAGGATGCTGAGCGGCAAGAATGAAATCGAACTCGACATCAATGCCGAAGCCATCCGGCTGATCGCTAATGCGGTGATATTTTATAATGCGACTTTGTTATCGACCTTATATCAGCATTATCTGGAAGATGACCCAGAAATGGCGAGGACAATAGCCCGGTTTTCCCCTGTCGCATGGCAGCATATCAGCTTCATTGGTAAGTATGAATTTTACAACCGAGGGGATGTCATTAATATACAAGAGGTTATCGAAAAAATCCTTGCCGATTTCAAAATCGATATTTCGGCTGTAAGCCACGGATAGCAAGGCCTACAGGGGTAGCTGGGTACAAACCGTGCTTTTGGTCAAAAGACCCCAAGCAGCAGGCATTAGAAAGCACGCCGGAGAAATTAGCTTTCAGTTACTGCGATACGACAACGACGCAAACAATATCGTCCACTTCTCGGAGTGGTCTTCGTTGGAAAATGCCCGGTGCTTCTTC
>JABFSV010000107.1 GCA_013140405.1 Methyloglobulus sp.
GAAAATGTGGCGCTAGCAGTTGATGAAATCTTTAAGGATTGGACTGCCGCCCAGCGTAAAGCCCATACCGAAAAATACGTGAAAATGGTTAATCTTGGTGCGGCAATGAACAAGAAACCTGCTGAACTATCAGGTGGAATGCGGCAGCGGGTGAACGTCGCCAGGGCATTGGCAGCCAACCCCGATATTTTACTACTCGATGAGCCTCTTAGTGCTTTGGACGCGTTAACCCGCGGAATGTTGCAAGACGAAATCCTGCAAATTTGGGAACAGGAAAAGAAAACGGTCATCCTGATTACCAATGATGTCGATGAAGCCATCTACATGGCGGATAGAGTGATTCCGCTTAATCCTGGTCCGAATGCCACGCTGGGTCTGGATTTTATCGTTAACATCGAACGCCCACGGAACAGGACAGAGCTAAACCATAACGAGGCTTTCAAAAAAAAACCGCGCCGATATCACCCAGTATTTGATGGCTATCGGCATGGAAAAAGCACGTACAGGGGAACAAGGGCAAACAGTGTTGCCAAATGTACGCCCCAATACGAGCAATGACTGGTCACTGGATCGCTCTGCCCTGAAACCTGTTAAAGAAGATAGTGGACGGCCTAATTACCGTTACCTTGAGTTTTCCCAACTCAGCAAAACCTACCCTACTCCGGACGGCAACAGCACCGTAAAGGTGGTCGATGGTTTTGACCTTAGAGTCAAAAAGGGAGAGTTCATCTCTATAATCGGCCACTCGGGCTGCGGTAAGTCAACCGTCTTATCCATGGCGGCTGGATTAAATTCTATTTCTGAAGGCGCTATTTTCCTAGACAACCGTGAAGTTGATGCCGCAGGCCCTGATCGTGGCGTAGTGTTCCAAGCCCCAAGCCTATTTCCCTGGCTGACGGCATTTGAAAACGTCATGTTAGGTGTTGATAAGGTGTATCCCCATGCTACCCGATCAGAACGGGAAGATATTGTTGAGTACTACTTAACGAGGGTTGGTTTAGGCGATTCGCTGCAAAAAAAAGCGGGTGCCATGTCGAACGGGATGCGGCAACGGGTAGGGATTGCTCGCGCTTTTGCCTTGTCTCCCAAGTTGCTGCTGCTTGATGAGCCATTTGGAATGCTGGATTCGCTAACCCGCTGGGAATTACAGGAAGTCTTGATGGAAGTATGGGAACGCACCCATGTAACCGCGCTTATCGTCACCCATGATGTCGATGAGGCCATTTTATTGGCAGACCGAGTGATTATGATGACCAACGGGCCTCATGCAAAAATCGGAAAGATTGAAAACATCGACTTACCTAGGCCGCGCTCGCGTAAAGCATTACTAAGCCATCCCGATTATTACCGATACCGAGAGAGCATTTTGCGGTTTTTGTCTGATTGTGAACACACGCATTAATTAACTTAAAGAAACTAAATATCAACTACTTACTAAATGGCTTGTCTAGCCAAGGGGAATCTCATGCCTGAATTTCGAAAAATAGTCCTTACAACCTCATTTTTATCGCTTGCGTTGGTTAACAATCCTGCTTCAGCAGTCGGTGTCACCCAATCTGTTGAAGATGCACTAAATTTTTATCACTACGGCAATAAGGGGGCAGTAAAAATTGACCTGAATTACCGCTATGAAAACGTCAACCAAGATGTTGTCCTGGATAAGCCAATTGGCGGTGTCCCGTTACCCAACGCAAAACAGCCCGACACTGCCAACGGCAATACACTCCGCTTACGCGCAGGCTTGCTGTCTCCCACATTTTTCGGTATCCAAGGTTATGCGGAATTTGAGGGAAACCTTGCCATGCAGGAAGATTTTAATAGCTTACGCAATGATAACAAGGGCTTTTCGACCATTGCTGACCCTGAAAAAGCTGAGCTCAACCAATTATGGATCAGCTATAACGGTGTACCAGATACGATTATCAAAGGTGGCCGCCAACGCATAAAATTGGATGACGACCGCTTTATTGGTAACGTAGGCTGGCGGCAGATGGAGCATACCTTTGATTCAGTGCTGATTACCCATACTAGCCAGCAACTATTTGGCCTGGTCGTTAACGCCGGGTATATCGGCAACGTGCAAACCATCACTTCGACCACCGAAAATATCAATGCGCCTATCTTGAACGTAAATTACAAGGTCGGGGATTACGGTAACATTATCGGCTACGGTTATTGGCTGGACTACACAGAGAAAGAAAATTATGAAAAATCCAGCGAGACGTATGGCCTGCGCTTTACCAATTATCTAAAGCCCGGTGACACATATAAGGTTAGCGATAACTACGGCTTGGTTTACACCGCCGAATGGGCGCATCAACAGGATTATGGTCACGGTCAAACGAATTATGAAGCGGATCGAATCAATTTAATGGGCGGATTTACCGCTTACAACGTAACTTTACAAGGCGCAATGGAACAGCTCAACGGTTCCGGCAAAAATAAAACCTTCGATACTCCCTTGGGAACTAACCACGCCTTCCAGGGCTGGGCCGACCTGTTTTTGAATACGCCCGATAACGGTATTCGTGATGTGTTTGGCACAGCCATCGTCGCACTTAACCGGGGCAACCTCATTCTGACCGGGGTGTACCATGATTTTTCGGATGACACTGGCGGAATCCATTACGGTGATGAATGGGATTTTCAAGCCCTTATGAAATTTGGCAAACATTATTCTGTATTGGCAAAATATGCTTATTACAACGCTGATAAGTTTAATACCGATACGCAAAAGATCTGGTTGCAAGGCAACATTAGTTTTTAGCATTATCTCGCCGCTTAAGCCCTCAAAATATCGGCGAACGGTACAGGCACAAACCGTTCGCCGAACCAACCAAAGACCGTTTCGGTTGCGGCTTATGTCCGATACGACACTTTTACCAGTTCAATTACATAAGCCTGAATCCAAACAAGATTATCACTTTATTCAACATTCGCTCGCTTATCCTTAAGAATTATTGCGAATCGACTTACCATCCCTCCATAATATTACTAACCTAATCCAAAACACTTCAACTAAAGCCTTCTTGGCGCAGTTGATGATTCGAATTAGCGATGAAAAAATCGGCTGAGGAAACTTCACTTATGGGGTATTATCAGCGCTTGATTTTCATCGGGTACTTTCTTGCATTTTTTTAGCACCCTTAATTTTAATGACAACAACGGTAAACTCATGACACAAGATGAATTAAAACAAAAAGTTGCCCATGCAGCCTTGAAATACATCAAGGATGTGCCTGTCATTGGCGTAGGCACAGGCTCAACAGTCAAATATTTCATCAATTATCTGGCAGATATGAAAGCAGATATTGAAGGTACTGTCTCCAGCTCAGAAGCAACTACAGTCTTCTTAAAACAGGCTGGAATTCCCGTACTGGATTTAAATTCTGTCGGCACGATTGAGGTTTATGTGGACGGCGCAGATGAAATTAATCCTCGTAAGCAACTAATAAAGGGCGGCGGCGCAGCATTAACACGGGAAAAAATTATTGCTGCGGCCAGCAAACAGTTTGTTTGTATAGCAGATGGTTCAAAGCGCGTTGATGTACTGGGCAAGTTCCCATTGCCGATTGAAGTGATCCCAATGGCACGTAGCTATGTTGCCAGGGAAATGGTCAAATTAGGCGGACAGCCTGTATGGCGTGAAAATTGTGTTACAGATAACGGCAACCAAATCATAGATGTCCATAACCTGGACATTCTTGAACCCATAAAAATGGAACAAGCCATTAATAACATTACCGGTGTAGTCGCAGTCGGTCTA
>JABFSV010000515.1 GCA_013140405.1 Methyloglobulus sp.
GATTAGACGTATAACAAGCTAATTTATAAGGAAATTCATACCTGTCAATCAACGACGAAAAGCCACCTCATCTCCACTAATGGCTTAGCCTCAAGGAAAGACAGCTTCAATTCTCCATCGACGTAACAAATCAATTTGATTATAATTGATTCACTGTGATTTATGAGAATTTCCAATGAGCAACCGAGTCGTCACCGCCCATATCCCCATTGACCTTGCAGAACAAGTTGATTTACTTGCCGCTCGGCTTGATCGTCCCAAGGGTTGGATCGTCCGACAAGCGCTCACTTCTTGGGTTGAGCTCGAAGCAAAACGCCACCAACTCACGCTTGAAGGTCTAGCCGATGTTGACGCTAACCGCGTTGTCGAGCATTCCTCAGTCGTGGCTTGGGCTAAGGGTCTCGATCAAGCGGAATAATCTGCATGCTGCTGCAATGGACAACGAGTGCCAACCACGACTTAGTTCGCCTCCATGCTTTTTTACATCCCGTTAATCCACGCGCTGCTACTCAAGTTGTGCAACAGCTAGTTGCGGCGGCGGAACAGCTTTTGCTGTATCCGCAGCTTGGTGAGCGTCTTGCCGAGTTTTCACCGCGCAATGTACGGCGATTGATCGTCGGTGACTATGAGCTACGTTATGAACTTAAGTACACAACAATTTTTGTTTTGCGCCTCTGGCATGGCCGTGAAGATCGGTGAGCGAGCTAATTTAGGTGTTGCGGTTAAGATGGAATTGAAACATTATGGATATTTCGCATTAACAAGTTTTATTGTTGGTAATCATGAATCAAAATTTTGATGTAATTATTGTGGGCGGCGGTATGGTGGGCGCTGCTGTGGCTTGTAGCCTGGGCGGTAGTGGGTTGCAGGTGGCGGTGATTGAGAATGCGCCACCGCAACCGTTTTCCTCAGATCAACCCCATGATTTGCGCGTGTCTGCGCTCAGTATCGCGTCCAAAAGAATCCTTGAGACGGTTGGTGCTTGGCAAGGCATAGAAAACCGCAGAGTTTGCCCGTTCCGCCGGATGCGAGTGTGGGAAACGACAGGGGATACCGAGTTTTGCAGCGATGATATTGATTACCCCCAGTTAGGTTACATTGTTGAAAATCGTGTCATTCAATTGGCCTTACTTGAGCGGTTGGCTGATTTTGGCAACGTAACCCTGATCTCTCCGGCGGTCATCAATAAGATCCAGTATTCCGTTGGCAAACAAACGGAAATAGCTTTGGATGATGGTCAGGTGTTATCGACAAAAATATTGGTTGCCGCAGATGGCGGACAATCGCGGGTCAGGCAAGCCGTCGGTTTGGGTGTCACCAGTTGGGATTACAAGCAACACGCTTTGGTTATTTATATTGAGACTGAATACGGTCAGCAGGATATTACTTGGCAACGATTTGTGCCTACTGGGCCGCAAGCATTTTTACCGTTGACAGGGAGTTACGGTTCTATAGTCTGGTACCAATCGCCGGATGAAGTCAGTCGATTGAAATCATTACCGCTCGATGAGCTAAAAAGCGAATTAATGGCGACTTTCCCCAATGCTTTAGGGCAAGTCAAAAACGTCTTGGCGACCGCAAGTTTCCCTTTAAAGCGCCAACATGCCCAAGCATACGTCAAGCCTGGTGTGGTGCTGGTGGGTGATGCCGCGCACATGATTAATCCGTTGGCAGGGCAGGGGGTTAATATCGGTTTGTTGGATGCTGCCGCTTTGGGTGAAGTGTTAGTTGATGCTGTTAAACAGGGTCTTGATCCCAGTGAATTAAGGGTTTTAAAGTTTTACGAAAAAATGCGCCGTAATGAAAACCTGAAAATGATGACAGTTATGGATGTTTTTTATCAGGTTTTCAGCAATGAGATGTTGCCCGTTAAAATTTTGCGGAACTTAGGTTTAGGGCTTGCCGAGCGAATTTTGCCTGCAAAAAACAAGGTTATGCGTGCCGCGATGGGTTTGGAAGGTAAGCTGCCCAAGCTCGCTCGAGGTGAGCCTATTATTTAAGGAAACTCTGAATAAGCCCTTCGACAAGCTCTCGGCAACTGCTCCTGCGTTGCCCTACCTCCTGCATCCATGCAGTCGAGGACGAACGGTAACTCGTTGATTCCGTTTGTGGTGAGCCTGCACCACAGGCACTTCCTTCGGTCGTCGAACCATGAATGGAATCAACTTGTTCAGAGATTCCTTAAGTATTTGATAGCCGCTTCGTCAAAGAAAGGGTAGCGGTCATTTTGATAATCGGCTACCCTCGCTGTTTTCTGGTTCGTGAGCGGTTTAATGGTGGACTATTTTAGGCAAAGTTTTGGCTTCTTCTATCCAATTGGTCACTTGGTTCAATGACGGTGTGGTTTTAGCCAGATGCTTTTCATCGTTGGTTTTAGCCAGTGCTTGTTGCAGGTTTTCGGCATTCCGTTGTGCCAATTCAGGGACTGTATCAACTCCCGCTGCTTCCAATAGCTCTGAGAACTGCCCGGCGACACCCTTGATGCGAAACAAATCAGCATGGTTTACCCAGGTCAGGATCAATTTGGCGCTGATGCCTGTCTGAGCAGCCAGCTCGTCCCGGCCTTTAGCCGTAGCCCCCGACTCAAGTAATTTTTCCACAGAATTAATGTCTGCTGCTTTGAGCTTCTCGGCATATTGTGGGCCAATGCCTTCAATATCTTCAATTTGTGCCATTAGCACCTCCTTAATTTGGTAAGATGTTGGTTTGTATAGCTTGAATGGTCACCCACTTCGCTAAGTGTAATAGTAGCATCAGTTTAGCCGCTAAGTCGCTATAAAATAAATTCCATTTGCCCGATTTAAAGCAACTTTTAAATGATTGCGAAGCCTTATAATCTTGCTTAGCTAACCTAGCGTTTGCAATAACAATAATTAAAAACACAAATCTTATGACAGAAACAGCAGAAGTTTTATTTTCCGAAGCAAAAAGTGTAATCCCTGGCGGTGTCAATTCGCCAGTCCGCTCATTTAGCGGTGTCGGTGGTACGCCCGTGTTTATCGACCATGCCCAAGGCGCGTACATTTACGATAGCATGGACAAGCGTTACATTGATTATGTTGGCTCATGGGGGCCGATGATCCTTGGCCATGCCCATCCTGAAGTGATCGCCGCAGTAAAAAATGCCGCCGAAAAAGGCCTGAGTTTTGGCGCACCGACTGAAATTGAAACACTTTTGGCGCAAAAAGTATGTGAGTTAGTGCCGTCGATCAATCTGGTGCGAATGGTCAGTTCCGGTACGGAAGCCACCATGAGCGCGATTCGCTTGGCGCGTGGTTACACTGGGCGGGATAAAATTGTTAAATTTGAAGGTTGTTATCACGGTCATTCCGACTCATTGCTCGTCAAGGCCGGATCGGGCGCGTTAACACTAGGTGTGCCGAGTTCCCCAGGCGTTTCTGCTTTTGTAGCTGAAGATACGATCACATTGCCTTATAACGATAGCGAGGCAGTCAGAAACTTGTTCGCCGAACTAGGTGGACAAATAGCTTGCATTATTGTTGAACCCGTCGCTGGCAATATGAATTGTGTGCCGCCCGTGCCTGGATTTTTACATACCCTGCGCCAAGTCTGTGACGAATACCAGAGTGTATTGATTTTTGACGAGGTCATGACTGGATTTCGCGTGGCATTGTCCGGTGCACAAGGGCTTTATGGCATCAAGCCGGATTTGACTACGCTCGGCAAGATTCTGGGCGGTGGAATGCCAGTCGGTGCATTTGGTGGCGACCGTAAAATCATGGAATATTTGGCCCCCATAGGCCCGGTCTATCAGGCGGGTACATTGTCCGGTAATCCTGTGGCAATGGCGGCTGGCCTTAAAACACTGGAGTTAATTACTGCGCCGGGTTTTTACGAATCGCTCACTGCAAAAACCGAAAAGCTCACATCTGGTTTGACAGAACGCGCACAGCAAGCAGGGATAGCATTCACAACTAACAGTGTGGGCGGCATGTTCGGCCTGTTTTTCAGTGCTGAGGAAAAAGTTAGTCGTTTTGATCAAGTGATGGCTTGTGAGCTAGCCTCATTCAAACGCTTCTTTCATGCGATGTTGGCGGAAGGCGTTTATCTTGCTCCTTCCGCATTTGAGGCAGGTTTTGTTTCCGCTGCACATACTGAGGAAGACCTGGAGCAAACGCTGGCGATTGCCGCGAAAGTTTTTGCCCAGTTGTAATGGAATTTTATCGAAATAGGGTTTGTGCTGTTGTCTGTCACGGAGTTTATTAACAACCTGCCGCCTTGGAGTATCGCCTTGGCTGGCTTAATCGTCGGCGCGGTGCTGATGCGCTTGTTCTCGCACAAAGATAAGGTCGTCATTCAACAATTGTCGATCAATATTGCTGTTTATGAAGAAAAAATCAAGAATCTACAACAAGTTGAGAGTGATTTAAAACAATATCAGCAATTGTTGACAGTCGCCAAAACTAAAAATGCGGAACTACAGACGCGCATCACCGAACAAGAAAGAAGTGCTTACGAAAAACTAAAGTTGCTGCAAGACGCTGAAACCCAGCTAAAAATCCAGTTTGAAAATTTGGCTGGCAAGATTTTTGAAGACCGCAGCAAGCAGTTTACTGAGCAAAATAAAACCAGTCTCGACCATATTGTTACGCCGCTTCGGGAACAATTGGGCGAGTTCAAGCAACGGATCGAGACCGTTTACGATAACGAAAACAAGGACAGGATTACGCTTCGAGAGGAAATCGTATCGTTGCGGCGCGATACCGCAAA
Organism: Methyloglobulus sp.; assembly: GCA_013140405.1. Classification (GTDB taxonomy): domain Bacteria; phylum Pseudomonadota; class Gammaproteobacteria; order Methylococcales; family Methylomonadaceae; genus Methyloglobulus. The sequence continues at coordinate 4,732 of JABFSV010000515.1, forward strand.
AATGAACCAAGAGGCGCTTAACCTCACCCGTGCCTTGAAAGGCGACAAAAAAACCCAAGGCAACTGGGGTGAGATGATCCTGGAAAAAGTGCTGGAACGCTCCGGCCTTCGTAAAGGCATTGAATACGAAACCCAGGGTGCATTCCGTGATGACGATAACCGTTTGTTCAAACCCGATGTCATCATCCATTTGCCCGACAACAAGGATGTCATTATCGACTCCAAAGTCTCGTTATTGGCTTATGAGCGCTACTGTTCAGTGGACGACGACCAAGAACGCATAATCGCCATCAAGCAACATACGAGCGCGGTGCGCGACCACATCAAAAGCCTGAGCGACAAGGATTATTCCGGCCTGCATGGCATCAAGTCACTGGATTTTGTGCTATTGTTCATGCCTATAGAAGCCGCTTTTGTTGCCGCATTTCAGTCCGATGAACGCCTGTTCACTGATGCGTTTGAACATAAAATCATCGTCGTCACGCCAACGACATTGCTGGCTACTTTACGCACTATCGAAAATATCTGGCGCTATGAACGGCAAAATGAAAACGCCAGGGCAATCGCCGAAAAAGCCGGAATCGTTTACGACAAGATACGTGGCTTCGTGGAGGAACTCGACAAGCTAGGCAAACAACTTAGCACTGTCCATACGACTTATGATGGCGTGATGAACAAACTAACCCAAGGTAACGGCAATCTTATCCGTCAAGCGAGCAGTTTTGTTGACCTGGGGGTTAAGGTGAAAAAGGCATTTCCTAAAAGCATTAGCGATCAAGCGGGTATTGAATCAGACGATGGGTAGTGGCTTTGAGGCAGTGGGTTAAACCTGTGTTTTTGATGAGATTGTCGATTTCATATATGTTGGAGTGACAAACCTAGGTTTGTCACTCCAACATATAGTTAAGTCACAGGTTTAACCCATTGCCGTTTTGATTTTACGTTTGCGGAAATTGATTATACTGATGCAACTGAGTATCGGTTTTCTCGTTGTTACACATAGAGCGCCAACACCATTGCATACCCGTTTAAAATACCAGATTATAAAATTTAGAGGATATTGATGTTAACCCCTGAAATACAACAAGCTCTTGTGCTTATGACCATTGTTGGAATGATGCTGGCATTATTCAAGGATTGGGCAAGACCCGTGCTAATTTTTCTGGCGGCGAATATCCTATTCCTGATGACAGGTATTACCAACTCTACCGATATGCTCGCAGGTCTTGCCAACGAACAATTGCTCAGCGTGTTGTTATTGCTGGTTATCAGTGATGTCTTACGCAAAAGCGGCTTGCTGGATGTGGTTTTTAAATCATTATTTCCTCATCACTTGAGCTACCCGGGGTTTTTGCTACGAAAATCCGCAGTCGTCACGTTTATATCCGGTTTTGTCAATAACACCCCGTTAGTGGCTATCCTGATGCCTTATGTTTACCAATGGTGTCGGCAAAAAGGCATTTCCCCTTCAAAAGTCATGCTGCCTTTGTCATATACGACGATTCTGGGCGGAACGCTCACGCTAGTAGGTACATCCACCAATCTGGTGGTCAACGGATTTGTTACCCAAGCTGGGTTTGAGCCGCTTGGTTTTTTTGATTTTACGTTGGCAGGCATGGGCGTTGCATCCGTGGGAATTCTGTACGTCGTGTTTATCATGCCTAAATTCTTGCCCGACCGTAAGGGATTATTGGAAAATTACAACCAAAGCCTACGTGAATACATAGTCGAAACGCGTATCGCCAAAAATTCGCCGCTTATCGACAAAACCATTGAGCAAGCTGGTTTGCGGCATTTGAAAGGCCTGTACCTTGCGGAAATTATCAGGGGTGATGAATTGATCCCAGCGGTTGCCCCAACTGAAAAATTGGAAGAAGGCGACGTGCTTATTTTTGCCGGTGAAACGGAAACCATCGTGGATTTGCTGCAATCAAACCCTGGCCTTTCCCTTCCCGGCTCAATTTTGAAGGGCGGAAAAGAAAAGGCTAACGTGGTCGAATGTATCGTTTCGGCACAATCTTCACTAATCGGACAAACATTCCGCGATTCAAATTTCAGGGCTTTATTTAATGCCTCGGTGGTGGCGGTTAGCCGCAACGGTGAGCGTGTACGCGGAAAACTCGGTGAACTGGTGCTTGAGCAAGGTGACTTGTTGTTGCTGATGACCGGCCATGATTTTGATGAGCGTTCCAACGCCAGCAATGACATTTTTGTTATCAATCGGTTAAAAGACATCACCAATTTTAGCCCGTTGAAAAGCGCATTGCTGGGCATCAGTATCGTCGCGGCATTTGTATTGAGCGCAGTTGGATTTTTTACGCTTTTTAAAGCCTTGTTGATAATTCTGTGCGTGATCGGACTACTTAACTTTGGACGCTATAATGAGCTTAAAGCCAGCCTGGACCTGGATTTATTTTTTGTGCTGGCCCTATCGTTGGGCTTTGCCAAAGCCATGCACAACAGCGGACTCGACGCAACGATTGCTTCAGGCATCCAGGAGTCGGCTTTACAACTGAATCATCCGGTTGCCTTATTGTTTATCGTGTACCTAGCAACCAATGTGTTGTCCATGCTAGTCTCCAATAAAGCCGGTGTTGCCATCATGTTCCCCGTGACGGTCTCATTATTAAAGTTAATGAATATTGCTGAACCAGCCCCGTATTTTCTGGCCATTGCCTTTGCCGGTTCGGCAGAGTTTATGACCCCCTATGGTTATCAGACAAATTTAATGGTGTACGGCCCTGGTGGCTATCAATTCAGGGATTATATTCGCGCTGGCTGGGTGCTTTCGGTCATGTGTATGTTGGTCAGTGTCAGTATCCTGGCTACTATTTATAAATTATGGTGAGTAAAACTCGTAACATAGGATTACGCAGCCTAATGATAGGCGTTTGCCTTTCAATAGAAGACAAATCCTTATAATCCACTGGGTTTAATAAATGCACGAAACCTTTCTGCAACAAACTCTGCAATTGGCGGTAGATAATGTCGATAGTGGAAAAGGTGGGCCTTATGGCGCGGTCATCGTAAAAGACAATCAAGTGATTGCCGCCAGTGCCAATAAAGTCACCAGCACTATCGACCCTACAGCTCATGCCGAGATTATGGCGATTAGGGCTGCGTGTAAACACCTTAACGATTTTCGGCTGGCTGGCTGCGTGCTATACACGAGTTGCGAACCTTGCCCCATGTGCCTGGGTGCAATTTATTGGGCGAGGTTGGATAAGGTGTATTACGCCTGTAACCGCTTTGATGCAGCCGCCGCCAAGTTTGATGACAGTTTTATCTATGATGAAATTAACCTGTTGCCGCAACTCCGCAGTATTCCCATGCTGAATATTAGTCTGCCTAATGCACGAGAACCGTTTGAAGCCTGGAACCAAAAAATAGATAAGATACCGTACTGAGATGCAAAACCTTCAAGCCGCACCTTTCAATCAGAAAAAGTAAAAAATATGCAAAACTCTTTTGAAACACTCATCTCTACCTTATCCGGCTGGGTTTGGGGGCCGCCCATGCTGACTCTTTTAGTGGGTACTGGGTTGTATTTGACTATTTTGCTGAAAGGATTGCAATTTCGAGTCTTGCCCTTGGCTTTCAGGATAATCTTTCATAAAGACCACGGTGAAGATGGCGATATAAGCCATTTTGCGGCATTGATGACTGCATTGGCCGCCACGGTAGGTATTGGCAATATTGTCGGCGTGGCTACGGCGATCTCGCTCGGTGGGCCTGGGGCAGTGTTCTGGATGTGGATGACGGGCTTAGTGGGGATGGTGACGAAATATTCCGAAGCCGTCCTGGCGGTCAAATACCGCGAAAAAGGCGACCACGGAATGCGCGGTGGCCCGATGTATTACATCAGTAAAGGTGCTGGCTTACCGTGGTTAGGCTGGCTGTTCGCCGTGTTCACTGCCTTGGCTACCTTTGGTATCGGCAACATGACGCAAGCCAATGCCACCGCCAAAATTTTCGAGTCTACTTTCCACATCCAACCCTGGGTCACGGGCGTGGTGTTGATGGTGTTGACTGCGTTGGTCATCTTGGGCGGTATCCGCTCCATCGGCAAATTTACCTCATTCCTGGTGCCATTCATGATTGTTGGTTACGTGGGTTCAGCCTTAGTGGTGCTGGGACTGAATGCTTCCGAAATTCCCGATGCTTTTGCGCTAATCTTCAAACACGCTTTTGCACCAATGGCGGCAACAGGCGGTTTTGCTGGCGCGACTATTGCTTCAGCCATGCGTTTTGGGATTGCCCGAGGCGTGTTCTCAAACGAATCTGGGCTTGGTTCTGCACCGATTGCCGCCGCTGCTGCCCGTACTTATGACCCAGTTAGACAGGCACTGGTGAGCATGACCCAAACCTTTATTGACACCTTGGTTGTCTGCACTATGACCGCATTGGTTATCCTGACGGCAACACCTTGGACACAAGGCGTTAGCCCAGGGCAACTGACCAGTGCCAGCTTCGGGGAAACCTTGGGAGTTACAGGCGAAATCATTGTTGCTGTAGCCACCTCGTTATTTGCCTACTCAACGTTAATTGGTTGGAATTATTACGGCGAAAAAGCCATTGAATACCTGTTAGGGTCGCGTTCTATCCGTATTTACAGGATTATTTTTATTGCAGTGGTTATTGTGGGTGCAATGATGGATTTGGAATTTGTCTGGAATATTTCCGACCTGATGAATGGCATGATGGCCTTGCCCAACCTCATCGGATTGCTATTGCTGTCTAAAGTCGTTAAAGCAGAAACTGACCGCTACTTTAAATCATGAGCTTGAGTCATGCGGTACAAAATACTGTTCCAGTGGTTAACGGCTGGAACAGCATTGCTTGATGCGTTTTAGCAAGTTCTAAGGTGAAACTGCATTTTGTATGTTTTGTTGATTTTGCAGCACTGGCGTTGCACTGTCTGCCGGTTGCACTATGCCATTCTGAGCAGCCGGAGCAACTGGATTGGTAGGTGCTGAAACCGCTGTTTCTGGCTCTTTAGGTGCGTCAACTGCTGACGTACCAGCCACCTTAACCAACCAGCCTATCGTTGTGTAGCACCCTAAAACTGCGGGGATACGGGCATTGATACGGACGACTTTTCCGGTTAACGTGGGTGGTAATTTTGCTTTGACCTTATGAAAAGTCTCGCTGCTTTGAACGGTAAATGGAATCGCCTGGTCTTTGGTGAATAATTTTATTTTTTTTGGGTCTGACCAGCCTGATATGACAAAACTAAAATCGGTTTCAGCTGGGGCTTCCTTTTTTTCTGTCCCTGAATATTCTGGAAGGGTAAATTCCTGCACTTTTGGGTTTCTGCAAATCTCTTTCTCTTTATCATCTTGGTAAGCAAACGCTTCAACACTGCACAAAGCTACAGCAAGCAGCGCTAATAATTTAAATATGGTGTGTATCTTCATCATCCATCCCCAGTGTGTGTCGATCTTTGATAATAAATGTTGCCTTAAAATACAAGGCAAAGCCGCTTTGATTATTTTTCTTTTATGTTGTCTTGTACAATACCAGCAAGATCAATTTTAGCAAGAGAACCACCATTGAGCGAACAAAATCAAGAAAGTCTGAATTATAAAAGTGCCGGAGTCGATATTGCCGCCGGAAGTGAGTTAGTTGAGCGGATTAAGCCTATTGCAGCACGAACCCGAACAGCGGGTGTGCTAGCTGGATTAGGTGGTTTTGGCTCAATGTTTGAACTGCCTTTGGATCGTTACCAAAACCCTATCCTGGTATCCGGTACGGATGGCGTGGGTACCAAACTGAAACTGGCGATTGAATCCGGTATCCACAACACCGTAGGTATTGATCTGGTGGCGATGTGCGTCAACGATATTATCGTACAAGGTGCAGAACCCTTGTTTTTCCTGGATTATTTTGCCACCGGAAAACTGGATGTTGACACCGCTGCCGCTGTCATTGAAGGTATTGGCAAAGGCTGTGAACTGGCTGGTGCTGCGCTGGTCGGTGGTGAAACCGCTGAAATGCCCGGTATGTATGCGGATGGTGAGTACGATCTGGCGGGGTTTTGCGTCGGCATCGTCGAAAAAAGCAAAATAATCGACGGCAGCAAAGTCAAAGCAGGCGACAAGTTGATCGGAATCGCTTCCTCAGGGCCGCATTCTAACGGTTATTCGTTAATCAGAAAAATACTTGAACATAGCAAAGCCTCGTTAAACGATCCGTTTGAAGGTGGCACATTAGGAAAAGCGTTGCTTGAACCTACTAATATTTACGTTAAATCCTTATTGTCTTTGTTAGATCAAATCCCTGTCTACGCCTTAGCCCATATCACTGGTGGTGGTATCACTGAAAACCTGCCAAGGGTATTGCCCGAAGGTATTTCCGCTCATATTAACCTTGCAGCCTGGGAGTTTCCATCCATTTTCAAATGGTTACAACAGCAAGGAAACGTAACGCTAGCCGATATGCTGACCACATTTAACTGTGGCGTGGGCATGATAGTTGTTGTTCCAGCAGAATACGAAAATGCTGCGCTTAGGTATTTGGAGAAGTCGGGGGAGATTGCGTTTGCGCTTGGAGAGTTGGTTGAATCAGAAGGAAAACCGAGCGTAATTTATAATTAAACACGCTCAAAATTGTTGCGTCTGAGTGCAAATGCCAAAAGAAGAAGCCATAACAGTAGGCTGAAAAACATAAGATGGCTATTGAGTAGCTTCAATCAAGTGTTCTAGCTCAAGCCTACTGAGTCATCGGCTTTTTAGTGTATTGATTTGCTTGTTTTTACCTGAGATTTATCTGAGGATTACGCTATGGCTTGGCTTCTCATTATCGTTATTCTGATTGTTTTGTGGATCATCGAATTAGCTTTCGGTTGGATCTTTGGTGGTCAACTGCGTTCGTTAGTGATGGTGGCTGCGCTAATATATTTCGGGTTGACCATCAATAAGCTGCAAACCGCGCAAACCGAGCTGCAAAAAGAGTTAAAACGGTTGTGGAAAACTGTTAAAGCCTTGCAAGCAAACGCAGGTAATGTTTCGCCTAGCATTTTGGAACAAGAACAAGTTCAATCGGCTGCTTTTGCAGAACCTGTTAATACCAATGAGCAGGATGAAGCTGGTGCTGAGGTAGATTCTGGTGCGGTGATCTGGACGAATACGCAATCACAAGTCAGCCAGCCTGGGGTTATTCAAGACGCTACTACTATTCCAGCCGTTGCTGAAAACGCACAAACCACTCCATACAAAGATCAATGGGCTAGCTATGAATTCTCGAAAGTCGATCAATCCCCTAACCTATTCGAGCTATGGCTGGCAGGTGGCAACTGGATTGTTCGTGGAGGTTTGGCGATCCTATTTATCGGTTTGGTGTTCTTGGCAAAATTTGCGTATGAAAATGCCTTGTTACCTTTGGAATTAAGATTGGCGGCAATTGCCGGATTTGCTGTCGCATTATTGGTGGTTGGTTGGCGGTCGCGTTTGGAGCGCCCCAATTATGGTTTATCCCTTCAGGGTGGCGGTGTTGCGGCACTGTATTTGACGGTGTTTGCGACATCGAAATTGACATTATTATTGCCACCACTCGTTGCGATGGCCTTAATGTTATTGGTAGCTGTCTTGGCGGCTTGGTTGGCTATCCAACAAGATGCCATGATCTTGGCAGTCATCGGCACGATAGGTGGTTTTATGGTTCCGGTTTTGCTGTCTACAGGGCAGGGCAGCCATATCGCCTTGTTCAGTTATTTTGCTGCGTTGAATGTCGGTATTATGGTTGTCGCATTGCGTAAAGCATGGCGACCATTGAATGTGATGGCATTTTTCTTCACTTTTGGCATTGCAGGGCTATGGGGAATACGAAGTTATCGACCTGAACATCAGCTTTCCTGTTTGATGTTTTTGGCTGTGTTTTTCGCCATTTTTGTCGTCGTGAGCATTTTGTTCACGCGTCAGCAATCCCACACGGGCGATTACGAAAGGGCAATTGATGCCACTTTGTTATTCGGCGTACCGACGGTAACGTTTGGTTATGCCTTGTATTTATTGAAGCCATTTGAATACGGTGGTGCTTTTGCTGCTGTAACACTGAGCGCCATCTACTTAGTGTTAGCCATGTTTGCGCGAAGCCGAGAAACTCTGGGGCAATTAAAAATGCCTTGGGCGGCATTAAGCCTTGTCTTCGCAACGTTAGCCATCCCTCTCGCTTTCGATGCACGGGTGACCTCATCCATTTGGGCTTTGGAAGGCTCTGCGGTCATCAGCTACGGTTGGATGCAAGCGAGACCTAAAGCGAGATATTTCGGTTACTTCTTAGTGTTTTTAGGCACGTTTGGGTTTATAACGCATTGGCCGGATGTAACGAACAGCATACCGATTTTGAATGCCTTGACCGTGGGTTTAGTGGTCTTGGTATTAGCTTATGGCGTGGTTGGAACGGCGACGAGCCGCTTTGGCAACAGCAGTACAGAAACGTCTAATAAATCTGATGAAGCATTAACGGTTTCCTGGTTGATGGCGATAGCGTTGGCGCTTGCCGGAGCGTTGGTCATCGTGAATGAACTCTATTTGCGGAATCCTGCGACTACCGCTGGTATTGTTGCACCAGCGTTGTTGTGGTTATGGGCTTTGGCACTGCAACGGTTCGGAAGCTACGCACAATGGCCGCAAACAACCGCACCGACGGTCATTTTACCCTTATTAACCCTGTCGCTTCCGATTAACCATGCCTGGGTGCAAGACAACCTGACCACTCAGGGACTGGTATTTACTGTGCTAGCGTTATCTGGTTTATTAGCATGGCAAGCCATTGCTTTGAAAAAATTGCTACCCGACTGGCAAGGACATTTCAAGGAAACGTCCTTAGTATCCAGCATCAAACTGTTACCAGGGTTCACATTGATAGCCTATTGGTGGTTAATTTTGGTGCGCGGACGAAATAGCTGGAGTTCAGCGATCAATCCCGAATCGGGGTTAACCATGCACGGTTGGTTTATCCCGTTAGCCGCAGCATTACCGATAATTTTGCTTTGGTGGCTGTCAAAAGCTAAAGCGTCTTTGCCTATTGAAACCAACAGCCCCCGGCTATGGCAGTGGCTGCACGGTGATGAAGAATTGCCTGACGACACATTAGCCAAACAACGTAAGGTATTTGCATTGCTTGCCTTGTCCTACATTGTAGCGACTACCTTATTACACAACGGCTATTCGACTGGATTGCGCTACATTCCCCTATTTAATCTGTATGAATTGGTTGCGGTAGCAGGCTTGCTTGCCTTATTCAGGGCAATGCGTAATACGGAAGTCGGTGATTATTATAGCGATGAGCATCACGCCAAAATCATAGGCGGTTTAGGTTTTGTCTTTGCGAATTCAATGTTATCCAGAATATTATCGAATTATTTTGGCGCTGAATTCGATTTGGGATTTGCCTGGCATAGCGCGATTGCCGCGACTACCTACTCAATCGTTTGGACATTGACTGCGCTCGTGGCAATGTGGATTGCTTCGCGGAAGATGACGCGAGGTTTGTGGATAGTGGGTGCGGCATTATTGGTGGTGGTGGCTGCTAAATTGATCTTGATTGACCTCTCAAAAG
>JABFSV010000250.1 GCA_013140405.1 Methyloglobulus sp.
ATTAACAGCAAAATCACAGTGCTACGCAGAGCCAGGGGTTACACACCGCTCCCCATCACATCAAAAACCACATTACCTGACACATTAGCATTAGGTGGGCAGTTAAAAAATACGGTTGCCATTTGCCGCGACCAGCAAATTATCCTTAGCCAACATCTGGGTGATTTAGATTCCGAAGCGGCGCAGCAACAATTCTTGGCAACGCTAACGGAGTTACAGCAGTTTTACCAAATCACGCCCACACGAATCATGCATGATATACATAAAGGCTATGTCAGCAGCCAATTAGCAGATAATCTAAACGGATCAAAACAGCCCGTACAACATCATTATGCCCACGCGCTATCCTGCATGGCTGAACATGGTCTTGAACCACCCGTTTTAGGCATTGTTTGGGACGGTGCGGGGTTAGGTGACGATAACACGCTGTGGGGCGGTGAATTTTTGCTGATTACCGAGCAAGGTTTTCAACGCTACGCCCATTTCCGCTCGTTTTCATTGCCAGGCGGTGTTAAAGCCATTCAAGAACCCAGACGCGCCGCCTTAGGCCTGCTCTACGAAATCTTTGGCGACAGTGCATTTAATCGCCCTGACCTGCCCTTTACCGCACAGGAATTAAATTTATTACAGGCGGCCTTAAATAAACAAATAAACTGTCCACAGACCAGCAGTGCCGGACGTTTATTTGATGCGGTCGCCAGTATATTGGGGTTGTGCCAAATCAACCAATACGAAGGCCAAGCAGCAATGATGCTGGAAAACAACGCAGTACCTGTACCTTCAGATCAGCATTATTTGTTTCAACTAAGCCACGGTATACCCATCGTTATTGACTGGGAAATCACCATTAAGCAAATTTTAGATGACATTGCACAAAACACGTCAACTGGCGTAATCGCTGCTAACTACACAAACACATTAGCTGAAATAATGCTAGCGATTACAGAACAGTCGGGGCAGAAAAATATTGTCCTGAGCGGTGGGTGTTTTCAAAATGCCTTTCTAGTGGAACAAGCTGTCGGCAAATTAAAAACCGCTGGTTTTAACGTATACTGCCATGAAAGAATACCACCTAACGACGGTGGATTGGCTCTCGGTCAATTATATGCCACCAAATATATGGGGTAACAACGATGTGCTTAGCTATTCCCGGACAAGTCATCAACATCTCGGACGACAGCGATCCATTAGCACGTAAAGGCCAAATTAATTTTTCCGGCATCCGCAAAGAAGTCAGTCTGGCGTATGTGCCTGAAGCCAAAATCAACGATTATGTCATCGTTCATGCCGGGTTCGCACTCTCCGTTCTTGATGAAGAAGAAGCCCTTGCCAGCCTACAAGCATTTGACGGCTTATCTGCGGTTGAGAACCAATTATGACAAATTGTTCGGGAACAAGCAGAATCCGAAAGATAGGAAACAGGAGCATCCTGAATGAAATATCTGGATGAATATCGTGACCCGAAAACCGTTAAAAAACTAACCGAAGCGATAAAATCCATCACCACACAACCGTGGCAAATCATGGAAGTCTGCGGAGGCCAAACCCACAGCATCATTAAATATGGCATCGACCAACTGCTGCCCGACGAAATCAACCTGATTCATGGCCCCGGTTGTCCGGTTTGCGTCACCCCGTTGGCCTATATTGATAAAGCGCTGACGATTGCCGCCCAGCCTGAAGTGATGTTCTGTTCGTTTGGTGACATGCTGCGCGTACCCGGTTCACATCAGGATTTGCTTGCGTTAAAAGCACAGGGTGCAGATATTCGTATTATCTATTCGCCGTTGGATGCCATTAACCTCGCCCAGCAACATCCTGGCAAACAGATTGTCTTTTTCGGCATAGGTTTTGAAACCACAGCTCCGACCACTGCTTTAGCGGCTTATCAAGCTAAACAACTGAACCTAAGGAACTTCTCGCTCCTTATTTGCCACGTTCGTGTACCCCCCATCATGCAAGCCTTGCTCTCGTCCCCCAACAACCAAGTCCAAGGCTTTCTTGGCGCAGGCCACGTCTGTTCCATTATGGGATACCACGAATATCTGCCGATTTGCACACAACACCGTGTGCCTATTGTGATTACCGGCTTTGAACCCGTCGACATCCTACACGGGATATATTTGTGCATTAAACAACTAGAAGAAAATCGCCATCAAGTTGAAAACCAATACAGCCGCGTAGTAAAGGAGCAGGGTAATGAGCCTGCACAACAATTGATGCAACAAGTGTTTAAAGTCGTCGATAGAAGTTGGCGCGGATTGGGTGAAATTCCTGCCAGTGGGCTGGCATTGACAGACGGATATGAGCAATGGAATGCAGAGCAGCGTTTTGCAGTGGCAAGCATCAATACGCAAGAACCTACCGACTGCCGTAGCGGCGAGATTCTGCAAGGGCTGATAAAACCAGTACAATGTCCAGAATTCGGCAAGCGTTGCACACCTGAGCAGCCATTAGGTGCAACGATGGTTTCATCCGAAGGTGCTTGCGCCGCCTATTACCGCTATCGTCGTCACCAAAATGCCTGACCTGGAACTTAACTGTCCTTTACCGTTGCAATACGACCAAATTGTTATGGCACACGGCGGTGGCGGTCGTTTAATGCAGCAACTGCTGGACAGCATCATTCAACCGATATTCAGCAATCCTATCCTGAACCAAAAACATGACAGCGCGGTGTTAAATATCAACGGTGCCAAATTGGGCTTCACCACCGATTCTTACGTAGTGAAGCCGCTTTTTTTCCCTGGTGGCGATATAGGCAAGCTGGCGGTATGCGGCACTTTGAACGACTTGGCTATGAGCGGTGCCTTACCACTATACATCAGTTGCTCACTGATTATTGAAGAAGGTTTCGTAATTAATAACCTACAACGCATCCTGCTATCCATGCAGCAAACCGCGCAACAGGGAGGGGTGTTAATTGTGACCGGCGACACCAAAGTGGTCGATCACGCCAGTGGCGACGGCGTGTATATCAATACCGCCGGTATCGGTATTATCGCCAACAATACCGACATATCGCCCGCCCACATTCAAGTCGGCGACAGCATTATCATTAACAGCGATATAGCGCGGCACGGTATTGCCATCATGCTGGAACGCGAAGGCATGAATTTTGACCACAACATTGCCAGCGACTGTGCCGATCTTTCCAACTTGGTTCAGCGTTTGATTCAAGCCAATATCGACATCCACTGTATGCGCGACTTAACCCGTGGCGGCTTAGCAAGCTGCCTTATTGAACTGGCTGCCGCATCAGGACATGCAATCGAAATCAACGAAACAGCATTACCTATACAGCATGATGTTAGCAGTGCTTGTGAAATTTTAGGCTTTGATCCCCTGTATATTGCAAACGAGGGTTGTTTTGCCCTATTTGTGGCTGAGGCGCAAACCGAGCAAACACTGGCTGCCTTACGCCAGCATCCGCTTGGGCAGCGGTCTTGTTTGATTGGCAGGGTTAAAGCCGTTCATCCAAAAGGCTTGGTAACACTACAAACGACGATGGGTATAAGCCGAGTTCTGGATTTATTGAGTGGCGAACAGTTGCCAAGGATATGTTGATCGAGCGTAAAATGACCGATCCCGCATTATGTTACAACCGCATAATATTTAAGGCTTGTGGGGCTATCAGAAGACCAGACGATAGTCTATGGACTATTGATTCGGCCTTTTAATGTTTGAACCGTTCGTACCCTCTGGGGCATAAATGCTGAGTGAGTCGAAGCACACAAAGCCTTTCGACAGGCCCCAAGG
>JABFSV010000204.1 GCA_013140405.1 Methyloglobulus sp.
CGGCGTATGCTGATTTGTATATTCACGGGCTTTAGTTCCGGTTTGCCGCTTTACATCCTTATAAGTCTTGTTCCGGCGTGGTTGCGTACCGAAGGCGTAGACTTGAAGTCCATCGGCTTGTTTGCGCTGATCCAATTGCCGTTCACCTGGAAATTCCTTTGGTCGCCGCTGTTTGACCGCTACATTCCCCCGTTAGGTCGGCGGCGTGGCTGGTTGATTATCGCCCAAATAGCTTTATTGCTCATTATCCCTGCATTTGGTTACTTGCATCCTAAGCTGGATTTATGGTCTATCGCTTATTTGTCTATCATTGTCGCTTTTTTTAGCGCATCGCAAGACATTGTGCTGGATGCTTACCGTCGTGAGTTATTGTTGGACAATGAACTCGGCTTAGGCAATGCCATCCATGTGAATGCGTATAAAATTGCCGGCTTGGTGCCTGGGGCTTTTTCCCTGGTATTGGCTGACCATTTGCCTTGGAATAGCGTCTATCTCATCACCGCCTTATTCATGTTGCCCAGTATTTTTATGACGCTTTGTGTCAATGAACCGGAGCTTAAGGGCGCTCCTAAAACCCTTAGGGATGCAGTGGTAGAGCCCTTTGAGGAATTCCGCAGTCGTGGCATAAAGCCCGCGCTGCTGATATTAGCCTTCATCCTTTTTTACAAGCTGGGCGATAGCATGGCAACCGCATTAGCTACGCCTTTCTATCTCGATATGGGGTTTAGTAAAACCGAGATTGGCCTGATCGCGAAGAATGCAGGGCTGTGGCCCAGCGTCATCGGTGGCTTGTTGGGCGGGGTGTGGATGGTTCGGTTGGGAATCAACCGTGCCTTGTGGATTTTTGGTGCCGTGCAGATGATCGCCATACTAGGCTTTGCTTATCTAGCGATGGTTGGGCATAGCTTGCTTTGGTTGGCTATTGTAATTGGCGTTGAAGCCCTAGGCGTAGGCTTGGGTACATCGGCTTTCGTCGCCTTCATCGCCCGTGCCACGCATCCGCTTTATACAGCCACCCAATTTGCCTTGTTCACCAGCCTTGCCGCCGTGCCGCGCACCTTCGCCAATGCAGCTACGGGCTATATGGTGGAATGGGTTGGGTGGAAAAATTTTTTCTTGATTTGTTTTTTTATCGCCATTCCAGGGATGTTGCTGTTATTTAAGGTCGCGCCGTGGGATGAGCAAGATTAAATAACGTTTTTCTGTGCTTCTTACAAATCATAATCAACAATAAGCGGCGCATAGTCGGAAAACCGCTCGTCCTTATAAATACTGGTCGCTTTGATCTTGTCTTTCAGGGCAGTGCTTACGATCTGGTAATCAATCCGCCAACCCACGTTTTTAGCCCAGGCTTGGCCCCGGTTTGACCACCAAGTGTATTGGTCTCCGTCTTGGTTGACCTCCCTGAACGCATCCAGCCATTGTCCGCTGGTTAACAGTTGATCCATCCAGGCGCGTTCTTCCGGCAAAAAACCGGAGTTTTTTAAGTTGCCGTGCCAATTTTTCAAGTCAATCTCTTTGTGGGCAATATTCCAGTCGCCGCAGATAATGTAGTTTCTGTCACTTGCCGCACAGGCTTCAAGATAAAGCATAAAGCGTTCCATAAAGCTGAATTTAATGGCCTGGCGTTCTTCACCGGATGATCCTGAGTGCAAATAGAGTGAAATCACGCTTAGATTTTCGAAGCGGGCTTCTATAAAGCGTCCTTCGGCATCAATATCTGGCCAACCGATGCCCTGAATTATCTCCAAAGGTTGTTTCTTGCTATAAATAGCAACACCGCTATAGCCTTTTTTTTCCGCATCGTGATAAAAACAGTGATAGCCCTGTGGGCAAAAAATACCGGAATCAAGCTGGTGCAGTTGTGCCTTGGTTTCTTGCAGACATACGATGTCAGGCTGTTGGTCTTGCATCCAGGGGGAAAAGTTTTTGCGTTCTGCCGAACGGATGCCGTTAACATTCAAAGTAATGATACGCATAGAATAATTGGAAGTTGCAGTTTAATGGCAGAAAACGTATCATAGCGGGTTAACTGTAAGCAAGTATTTACCCGTAATTAATTTAGGTCAGGACTATGAAACCAGAAACACATCCCCAATATAAACAAATTACTGTGACTTGCGGTTGCGGTAATACTTTTACGACCGGCTCCGTACTTACTAAGGATTTGCAAATAGAGGTGTGTTCTGCCTGCCATCCATTTTATACTGGTAAACAGCGCGTTGTTGATACCGCTGGTCGCGTGGATAAATTCCGTAAAAAATACGGTAAATAAGCCTTTCCTATCCTAGGTATATCTTGGCGGCATTTATTCGTCTGCTATCAAATGCAGATAGCAAGTGCCGCAGAATTGCAGGTTATCTGATGGTTGCTTTTAGGATGCAGATAAAGTTTTTAGTTACTTGGTTTAAAGCATAAGCCCTATCAATTTAGGGCTTATGTCCGCGATTAAAACAATGCTTCCACGGGTTTTTCTTTAATAAGCCGTTTTGCTTCCGCACCAGGCTCTTTCTTCTTTTTGGTGGAAGGTATTGCCGCGATTTTCTTCAAAACAACGCCTTTCTGGACGTATTCCGAGCCTTTTTTGAACACGTCGTTCGGTGGCTTAAAGGTAGCCACTGGCGTGTTTTTCAGGGCAGTTCGCATGTACTCGATCCACATTGGCAACGCAGCTACGCCGCCTGTTTCATAGTGTCCCAGTGGTTTGAAATTATCAAACCCGACCCAAGCAGAGGCTACGTGCGTTGGTGTAAAGCCATTAAACCAGGCATCCCGTTGGTCGTTTGTGGTGCCTGTTTTGCCGGCGATGTCACTGCGACCTAATGCCCTGGCATCAGTCGCGGTACCCATTTTGACGACATCCCTCATCATCGAATTCATAATGAAGTTAATCCCAGGCGTGATGATTCTGGGCGCCTGGTTATTTTCAACCTCTGTATCATTTTTATCGCACAAAGGGCAAGCCGTTTTGGGCTTGGCCTGAAAAATCACCTTGCCTTCATGTGACACAATCCGCTCAATAAAATAAGGGTCTACCAGAAAGCCGCCATTGGCAAAAACTGCATACATGCGGGACATTTGCAGGGGTGATGCGTAACCGCTGCCCAAAGCCAGTGATAAGCCAGGGGGCAACTGTTCTTTCGTAAAGCCAAAGCGTATGCCGGTGGCAACGCCTTTGGCAATCCCTATGTCTTTCAATAGCTGGATCGCAACCATATTTCTTGAGTAGGTCAGGCCTTTTCTAAGGCTGGTTGGGCCGTAGAATTTTTTAGTAGAATTTTCCGGTTTCCAGTTTCTTCCCAGGCTTGGATCGAACACTGATATTGGCGCGTCATTTACCATGCTGGCAGCGGTATAGCCTTCCTCAAGAGCGCTTGTGTAGATGATCGGTTTAAAGCCAGAGCCAGGTTGCCGTTTGGCTTGAATGGCGCGATTGAATTTATTTTCATTGAATTCAAAGCCGCCAACCAGTGCCAATACCGCCCCGTTATTGGGGTTGAGCGAGACGAAAGCGCCTTCAACTTCAGGTATTTGTGTTAACGCCCAGATGCCGTTTTTTACTTGCCGCACCCGTATAGGAACACCTGGCTTTAAATACTTGGTCGCTTTATTTCCGCCCCATTTGATTTTATTCCAGGGGATTTCTATGGCTGCGCCAGTATAAAGCTGCGCTTTAACATGTTGGTTATCAAGGCTAGTGACTGTGGCGGCTAAGGTGTCGCCTGCAACAGGGCTAATTTTAGCCGCTTGATTACCG
>JABFSV010000348.1 GCA_013140405.1 Methyloglobulus sp.
TGTGCCTTAAATAATGGGATTTTCCGCGTTTATCCTGCCACGCCCCGACAAATACACCGGCAACTTTTAATTGCTTTACACCCAATATCCATTCAGTTAATTTTCTGGGCCGAGGCAACAGCCCGGATAATTGGATGTCTTTCAGGTTAGCCCACCGTGCGGAACCGTGCATATAAAGGCTGGCTTTAGCCGAGTTGTCCAAGACCATCATGACAACCACCTGCAACAGCAATCCTACGCCTGCCACCAATATTCCAAAATTACCGGCGTGTAGCAGATAGGACGAATACATATCTCCCCACTTCAATGCCCAGTCAATAATTGCCCAAGGTGCGTAGATATGAAACACATTCATACCCAGCAAAATGTGATATTGAAAATCAAAGGCAAATACCTGGGTTGCAGTTTGCAATCCTAACAATAGAGCCATAATTGCAACAACAGCCCGTAACCCCTTATTTGAACTGCTACCCGTTTTATGCGCCAATGGGCCAATCGAATTATTAAACTTATCCTTCATTGCTTTGTACCGCGCCGATAGGCTTTAAAATCCACAACCTGTGCTTTTGGCAAATTTCTGGATTTTCCGTTTTCCCTAAACTTGAGCTTGAACATAAATGTGTTGGCAATGTCGCCAAGTCGAGGATTCGGTAGCAAATAGGAAAGGAGATAAATAATCGGCAGTGCCAGCACTACAACTCCGGCGAAGCCAAATATTGTGTGAATTAGCCAAGCCACAAAGACCAGAACAATCAAACCAAACATAAATTTGGTTAAATACCAAACTCCAAACAACACGATAATCGGCAATAGACATACCCACTGCACCATTGACATGATTTTCATCACCGCCTCCTGCCCAAGCTTTGTTGGGCTGTTAAAATCTTGACCGCCCCGTCGCCAAACATTTGTTTCTCGGCACTTAACTGCACCCTCCGCCGTTCCAGGTTGTCTTGGTCGAAGCTAATGTTGAGTCCAGCTTTGACGGAAGCCCTAACGACGTTTTCCTGAAATAGTTCGTTACCGTGTACGGATAACTGGTAACCGTGACGCTGTTTGGCATGGACAAGGGCGGTTGTCAGCACGTCTTGGTTTGCTTCGGCGGCTACATGGAAGCGGTTGCCGTCGTCTTTAATTACGGCTTTATCGCGCAAATAAAACACCGTGCCTTTTTTGGTGACCTTGGCTTTGGGTAACTGGGGATCATGCGGTATTGCGCCTGGTTGTTCCGCCGCGTTGTATTTTGACTTAACGAGGTAATTCCCTCTTTGGTCATTATTCACATGTCGCTGCCGTAACAGTTGCAAGGCATCCCGTTTGCCTTGTACGGCTTGTGTTTGCAGCCAATCCAGCCAAGTTTGTCGCCGATGTTGGTTGTACAGCCGCTTCCGTTTGTGTTTGTATTCTGCGTTTATTTGCTTGATGTCGGCTTGTAAGGATTTACCGACCAACCCAAGCAGCAGTTTTTTGTTGATACCGGGTTGGATGAGGGCTTTGATCCAACGGCGTTTATTAGCGGCTTTGTCTTTAGCTTGTTGGATTTGAGCTTTATGCTGCAATTTTGCCTTTTGCAAGGCATCGAAACGAATATTACTTTTATTCGCCATTTGAGTTTGATAAACCCTGAACAATTCTGCGCTGTTGATTTTGGCTTTGCTATTAATATGTACTGATGGTTGTTCGGTTTTTGCTGAATTGTTTGTTAGTGGCGACCTTTCGTAACATTGTTTGACTTTGATTGCAGAAAGGTTTTGTTCATTGGCGGCTTGGAATGTTCCTAAACGGAGTTCCAACTTGCCTTTGGATAGCTCACGGGCAACCGAACTGGCTTTAACTCCTAATTCTCCATCTCTTGTACTGATAGCTAATCCATTGCCTCGTGTCTTAATGCGGAGACCGTTCTCATGCAATACAGTATGTAATTCTCCCCAGCTATTGGCTTGCTTGATTTGATCCAGGGCATTTTGTTGTATCCAGGTTATCAGGCTTTCCACACCGGCATGGGCTTCCATATCCCTTGCCCTGCCAGCACTGTGGTTACGTTGGGTGCTGTGGTTATCAACTTCCAAGCCGTATTGCTGTTCCAGCTGGGCACATAGTTTCGCTAAGGTCTTATAGTCCTGGAAAGGGTTATGAATCGTGTGCTTTATTGGATGGACTTTATTGATGGCGATATGGATATGCAGGTTTTCGGTATCACAGTGGACAGCACTGACGCGTTGATGGCCTTTAAAGCCAAGGCCAGTACAGATTTCATCCTCAACGGTTTTCAAGGTTTCTGTGCTGGGTTCTTCCCCGGCACGGAATGAGACGATCAGGTGGTAGGTTTTATCAGATGTAGCGCGGCGGTTTTGCATCTGGGTGTTAAGGACTTCCAAAACAGCATCTTCTGCTTCATCACTATAACAGTTGGTAATATTGACCGCCCCCAATCGGAATGGCGTATCTTGCTCATTGGTGATATAGGCCACCAATTTGGCAAAATGGCTTTTCTCTGCCGTTTTCATCGGGATGGCTTTGGCAATCATGACTTGACCACCTGCTTGATGATGGCTTTCAGGCTGGTTTGGTTGGCTTTGATGTCAGAAATCGTAGCCAAGATTTGGTCTTTGAAACCGTGGGTACTGATGTGTTTAAAATGGGCTTCGTTAGCTAACCACAATTTCAATAATCCACCCAGCCGTCCCAAGTCGCCGTTGATCCGAACCAGTTCATCGACTTTACGATGATCGACTATGCTCACAACGCCAATACCCAAGCCAACAGTCCGCATGAAGTTGGAAACGGATAACCCGCATTGTCCGGCTTTTTCAATGAGGGTTTGCCGTTCATCAGGCGTACAACACACCTTGATCGGTGTGGTGGTTTTCCGGTTGGATGTCGAGTCGTTGTTCATTCTCCACCTCACTATTCTCTGACGTTGTCCCGCAGGGCAGGATGTTCGTTGAGCGCTGCAAGCGCGAATAAGAATTGTGAAGTTGGCTAACCGTGAAACGGTTGGCCAACTTCACCTATCCTGCCCGCTTTTTCTGTGTAACTTCGCGTATATTATTACTTAAAATTATTGTATTTGTCAATATAATATGATAATTTCATATTATAACCATATAGATACAATAATATCAGATAATAACAGTTTGTTTAAATATTTATTAATTAATGTCTAACAGTTTCACATAGTTGCGATTAGTATCCAAATATACTCCTGATTGATGTGGACTAATTTCCGATGAGGTTAAAAAATGACTGAGTCAACAAAAGCCAATGCCCTTGAAAAAACTTTGGTTGCGCGGGCGAAACAATCAAATAATCTCAGCTATGTGGAATTTTTGGCGAATCTGGAACTGATTAAGACTTATTTAGAGAAAGGCTATACCGCTAAGGCGCTCTGGGAAGCCTTAACGGAAGAAAACATCATCACGGTCCATTACGTGACTTTTTCCAGGTATCTCAGAAAACAAAATTTAACTCGGCATAGCGAGAAAACACAGCAAGGAGGTAAACCCACTTCAAATGATCCCACCAAAATCAAGACTGGTACGCTGAATTCGGCATCTCAAAGCGTTGAGTCCATTCATCAGGTAGAGCCTACTAAGTTAAATCTACCCGATGGTATGTCCCATCACCCCAAAATCAACCCAAAGGATTTAATCTAATGTCTAAAATACATGTCATTCTCCAAGGTAAGGGCGGCGTTGGAAAATCATTGATCGCAAGCCTACTCACGCAATATCTAATCCATAAGCA
>JABFSV010000462.1 GCA_013140405.1 Methyloglobulus sp.
TCGGTGGCGCGTTTGCAGGGCTGGATAAGGTCATCAAGGCGCGTTCGGAAAAAGGCGGCATCGGTTTCTCTGCGGATGTTAAGGCAAAAGACGAAACTAAAAATGTCGGCCAGCTTTTTGCCGAAGTCGAGTCTGAAGACTTGATTAAATATGGCTTGATACCTGAGTTTGTAGGTAGGTTACCAGTCGTTGCCACACTGGATGAATTGGATGAAGCGGCCTTAATAAAGATTTTGACCGAACCCAAAAACGCATTGATCAAGCAATACCAACATTTGTTTGAGATGGAAGGTGCAGAGCTGGAGTTTCGGGAAGAGTCGCTAGGTGCTATTGCACGTAAATCAATGGAGCGTAAAACCGGTGCCAGAGGTTTAAGGACTATAGTCGAGAATGTCCTGCTCAACACTATGTATGAGCTGCCTTCAGCCGATAATATCAGTAAAGTCGTAGTTGATGAAGGCGTTATTATGGGCGAGTCGGAACCCTATTTGGTTTACGAGACTGAAAAAATAAAAGCCTAGGATTTATACAATCAAGATTTATAAAAAGGAGCTTTATACGTTAAAGCTCCTTTTTTTGTTTCAGAAACTTTAATTATTCATCCAAACTTAAAAATAGTGTGAAACGCTTTTAACTAAAATCATTTCATTCTTGCTATTTGAAATAACACCCCCATAATCATAGTTATTGTACGTTTTGTTCCATTAATGGAAGCACAGAAGATGAAAGAATCAGAAATATTAGTCCCAGTATTGCCATTGAGGGATGTGGTTGTATACCCCCACATGGTCATTCCATTATTCGTCGGTAGGCAAAAGTCCATCGATGCCTTAAATGCTGCCATGCTGGAAAACAAGCAGATTTTGCTGGTTGCCCAGAAGGAAGCAGCCGTGGATGAGCCGGAATTTGCCGACCTTTATGAAGTCGGGACTTTAGCCAATATCCTTCAGTTATTGAAATTGCCTGATGGCACAGTCAAAGTCCTGGTGGAAGGCAGTGAACGAAGTTTTGTCAGCAATTATCAGGAAACTGGAAGCTACTTCTCAGCGACCGTATCAAAAATAAATGACATCTTACTGATTTCGGAGCAGAAGCTGGATGCTTTGAAACGCACAGTGATGAATTCATTTGATCAGTACGTTAAGTTCAATAACAAAATCCCCCCCGAAGTCCTTAACGTCTTGACAGGTGTTGATGATCCCAGCCGTCTTGCCGATACGATGGCTGCCCATATTGCTATCAAGATCCACGAAAAACAAGTGATTCTCGAGACTGCTGATATTGAGCAGCGCTTGGAAGTGTTGATGGCGCTGATGGAAGGCGAAGTCGATATTCTGGAGATGGAAAAGAAAATCCGTGTGCGCGTGAAACAGCAGATGGAGAAGAACCAGCGGGAATATTATCTTAACGAGCAGATGAAGGCCATCCAAAAGGAATTGGGTGATATGGACGATGTTCCCAATGAAATCGAAGAGTTGGAAAATAAAATCGAAGATGCGGGCATGTCCAAAGAGGCAAAAACCAAGGCCAGCACCGAGCTAAACAAACTCAAGCTAATGTCACCCATGTCCGCTGAAGCCACGGTCGTACGGAATTATATCGACTGGATGGTGAATGTGCCCTGGAAGAAAAAAACCAAAGTCACGAAGGTATTAAAGGATGCCGAGCAAGTCCTGGAATCTGAGCATTACGGGTTGGAAAAGGTTAAGGAACGTATACTTGAATACCTCGCAGTGCAACAGCGCGTCAGAAAACTTAAGGGCCCTATCTTATGTTTAGTTGGGCCTCCAGGTGTTGGTAAAACCTCGCTGGGTGAGTCCATCGCCAGGGCGACCAACCGTAAATATGTGCGGATGGCCTTGGGCGGAGTTAGGGATGAAGCCGAGATACGCGGGCATCGACGGACTTATATAGGTTCAATGCCAGGCAAAATATTGCAAAGTTTGGCTAAAGTCAAAACCAGGAATCCTTTGTTTTTGCTGGATGAAATCGACAAGATGGCGCAAGATTTTCGCGGTGATCCGGCTTCGGCTTTATTGGAGGTGCTAGATCCTGAGCAAAACCATACATTCTCGGATCATTATCTGGAAGTGGATTTTGACCTATCGGATGTGATGTTTGTTGCCACCGCTAATACCATGAATATTCCTCCAGCCCTGCTGGACAGGATGGAAGTCATACGCATTGCCGGTTACACCGAAGACGAAAAAATCAATATTGCCATTAAGTACCTGATCCCAAAACAAATAAAAAACAATGGGTTGAAGGGCAAAGAAATCGAAATTACCGAAACCGCAGTCAGGGACATGATCCGCTATTATTCACGCGAGGCGGGCGTACGTAGCCTTGAGCGCGATATTTCAAAAATTTGCCGCAAAGTGGTCAAAGATTTGTTGCTGTCATCCAGCAAAGAAAAAGTGGTGGTCGAACCCAAAAACCTCAACCATTATTTGGGTGTCAAACGCTACCATTATGGCATTGCCGAAGAGCAAGACCAAGTTGGCCATGTCTCAGGGCTGGCCTGGACTGAAGTCGGCGGAGAACTGTTGACGATAGAAACGGCGGTCATCCCCGGCAAAGGCAAGCAATCGGCGACCGGAAAGCTCGGCGATGTGATGAAAGAATCTATCGAAGCCGCCATGACGGTGGTCAGGAGCCGTGCGGACATCCTCGGCTTAGACAGCGAGATATTCCAAAAGAACGACATTCATATTCACGTACCAGAAGGGGCTACGCCGAAAGATGGGCCTAGCGCTGGAATTGGCATGTGTACGGCAATTGTTTCGGCACTGACCAAAATTCCGGTTCGTGCCAATGTTGCCATGACGGGGGAGATTACGTTGAGAGGTGAGGTGTTGCCAATCGGCGGATTAAAAGAAAAACTGCTGGCTGCACATCGTGGCGGTATTACCACAGTGTTGATCCCCTCTGAAAATGAAAAAGATTTGGCTGAGATACCAGACAATATTAAGCAGAATTTGCTGATTAAACCAGTCCAATGGATAGACCAAGTTTTAGAGGTGGCGTTGCAATATATGCCAAACCCTATAGAGAAAACGGTAAATGATGAACAAGGGAAGAGCGAAACTGATGCCGCTAAGTTAAAGCCAAGTTCTAACCTCATTGCTCATTGATCCAGGGAATACCACCAAAAGAAAAGGTTAGGGCGCAACTGTCCTAACCTTTAATGCTTGACACTCTACAGAGGCAATTGCTATAAATGCGTGTGAATTTGTTCTTATGTTATTGATGGAGTCATCATAAGAATCGATACAGTGTTGTTTTTAAATAATTAAAACGTACAATTTTCTAATAATGATCACTTTCCTCAGGGGGAATAAATGAATAAATCGGAACTTATTGATGCTATGGCAGAGTCTTCTGGATTAACAAAAGCCGATGCAGGTCGTGCTTTGGACGGTTTTATTGGCGCAGTCACAGGTGCTTTGAGCAGAGGGGATTCTGTGACTTTAGTTGGTTTTGGCACTTATGCCGTTAAAGAAAGGGCTGAACGGCTAGGGCGTAATCCTCAAACCGGTAAAGAGATTACTATTAAGGCAGCAAAAATTCCTGGATTTAAGGCTGGTAAATCTCTTAAAGATGCTATAAAATAGTCTTCTTAAGTCGGGTGCTTAGCTCAGCTGGGAGAGCATCGCCCTTACAAGGCGAGGGTCGGGGGTTCGAACCCCTCAGCACCCACCAGACTTTGGAGCGGTAGTTCAGTTGGTTAGAATACCGGCCTGT
>JABFSV010000212.1 GCA_013140405.1 Methyloglobulus sp.
CATCAGGACATCAAAAATAGTTTCTTTCATAGTTTTTTGTCTTATTTCAAACGAGTATAGCTGCCGCCAGCGTTCGCTTCTACGTATCCAGATAGCTCCAAAATCAATAACATGGATGAGATGACCTCAACCGAAGTTCCGGTGTCCTCAACCAGTTTGTCGATGGATGTTGGGCTGAACATGACGCGATTCAATAGTGTTTGTTGCTCCAGGTCAAGTGTTGATTGCAATATAAAAGCGGAGATTTTCTCATCTTGTTGAATATATTGATTAAATTCTTCAAGGATATCTTGGGTGGTTTCTACCAGTTTGGCACCTTCGCGGATCAGCGCATTGCAACCTCTTGCCAGCGGATTGTGGATAGAGCCGGGGATGGCGAAAACTTCGCGGTTTTGTTCCAGTGCCATGCGTGCAGTAATTAGCGAGCCGCTTTGTTTGGCGGCCTCGACTACCAGTAAGCCTTGGCTCAGTCCGCTAATGATACGGTTACGCCTTGGAAAATGGTTGGCTTTTGCCAATGTTCCCGGAGGAAATTCGGACACCATCGCGCCGGTATTGACAATTTCGGTAGCCAAACCAATATGCCGTGCCGGATATACGCGATCCAATCCCGTTCCTGCGACTGCAATGGTGTAGCCTTTGGCATTGAGTGCACCTTGGTGGCTGGCGGCATCTATCCCAAGCGCCAAGCCGCTGGTAATGACAAAGCCGTGTTGGCTTAAAGTTTTGGCAAAGGCGGCCGCGGTTTCCATACCTAATGACGATGGATTACGGCTACCGACGATGGCAATCTGGGGCAATGACAACAACTCTGGATTGCCGCGCACAAATAGTAGCGGTGGTGGATCGGCAATTTCCTTGAGCAACGCCGGATAATGGCAATCAGTTAGTGTGATGACTGTGTTATTTTTTTGTTCCAGCCAAGCGAGGTCAATGTCAATTATCGACCAATCTGGGTTTTTGATGGCTTGGATAATGTCGCTTTTCAGGCCTAAAGCGGACAGTGCAGCATTAGATTCTGTGAATAATTGAGGTGGAGTATGGGTTGCAAGCAGCTTTAGGAAAGTCCTGCCACCAACACTTGGCGTACGCAGCAGCGCAAGCCAGTATTTGATGTCGCTGCTGTTTGCTGGGGTGGATGTATTCAGGGAGTTTGGACTTTATCGAGGACATGAATCGCTTGATTGGCTTTCATGACCAAGGCGTAGCTCACGCGGTCAAAGGGACGGAAAACCATTAATGAACCTGCTATTTCATCGGGCAGTTTTACCTGATCGTTTTTGATTACACTGTAAGTATCCCTGGTAGTCCTGCCGCGCTTGAAAATATCGAGTTCATGCCCTGGCAACAAGCCATCCTGAGTGCCTTTATCAATCACAACCACATTAAATTTGCCGACTTCACTTACCCCATCAAGTACGCTGATAATGCTGCCCTTGATGCTGTCTTCAGGAGGTCTTGGAAAATAATTTAAGGTGAATTGTTCCTCAGGTTTTGGCATTAAGCGGTCGCCAATGAGGATTTCTGTAAGAGATTTGTCAATAACCACTGTTGCAGGGTCGCCTTCTTGTTCTAAAGTGGTGTCCGCAACATATTTGGCCTCATAACCCAAGATTTCGCCAGTTTCCGGCCTCTGAAAGGTAGCGCCAGCCCGATAGACGGTGTAAGCCACAGTTTGCGGATTAGTAATGGAGCGTACATAGAGTTTGTCGCCCGTTCCTGCAATCAGGTGTTCACCTGCTAAATCGACCACATAAGGTGCAGCATTAAGTTCGTTAGCACCGACCACTTTGGGCGAGCTCAGGTATTTGGCGATGGTTTCCGTAGGAATCAAGCGGATGGCTTGCTTCATATTGGTTTCGCGGATACAGGGCGACAACTTGCCATTTGTCGCCATTGCAAAGCTAGTCCGTCCGTTATGGATATCTTCTTCACTGACCACACAGGTATCGTTGGCAGGAAAGCGGCCTGAATCCTGATAAGAACCGGTGTCCTTGGAAAAGCTCAATCTAGGGCTTCCGTTGACGACCGAAAAATAAACGGTGTCTCCTGGATAGATAAGGTGCGGGTTTTTGATTTGGGCGTTGTAGCTCCACAGTGCGGGCCATTGGGTAGGATGATTTAAAAACTTTCCTGAGATGTCCCACAACGTATCGCCTTCAACAACGGTGTATTGATTGGGATGGGACGGATTGATTGATAATTGGCCTGTTTCACTAGCCCACAGAGAGCTGCTAACGAAAAACGCAACTACTAATCCTGAAAGTGTTCTAAATACCATAGCTTATTTCCCGTGGTGTCTTTTTAATCATTATGAATTCAAAGTTTAGATGAATTCATATAGAATTCCAGTATTGCTTAATTATAGTGGAGAGTTTGTTGAGTGTTCTAACTATTCTCGAATTTCCTGATGAACGGCTGCGTAAAAAAGCGGTTGCAGTTCAGGTTGTCGATGGAAAAATCAAAAAACTGGTCGATGACATGCTGGAAACCATGTATCTGGCGAAGGGGGTCGGCTTGGCTGCAACCCAGGTCAATGTCCACCAGCGCATAGTCGTCATTGATATCAGCGAGGAGAAAGATAAACCTTTGTGTTTGATTAATCCAGAAATTATTGCGAAAGATGGCGTGGAAGAGTCCGAAGAAGGCTGTTTGTCAGTGCCGGGCTTTTTTGAAACGGTCAAACGTGCTGAGCACATCAAGGTGAAAGCGCTGGATAAAGAAGGCCGGCCGTTTGAGTTTGAGGCCAACGATTTGTTGGCGGTATGTGTGCAACACGAGCTGGATCATCTGGAAGGAAAATTGTTTGTTGATTACATTTCCTCCCTCAAGCGGCAGCGGATCAAGAAAAAACTGGAGAAAATCCACAAACTGGAACAAAACTGACCATGCGTATTATTTTTGCGGGGACTCCCGATTTCGCCGTCCCCTGCTTGAGCATGTTGCTGGCATCCAAACATGAAGTCTGTGCTGTTTATACCCAACCCGACCGGCCAGCGGGCAGGGGGCGTAAGCTGCAACCCAGCCCCATCAAAGAGCTGGCATTAAGTGCGGGGATTCCGGTATTTCAGCCGACTAGCCTAAAACCGGAAGCTGATTTGCAGCAACTCGCCGATCTAAAGCCGGAACTTATGGTTGTCGTGGCTTACGGCATGATTCTTCCGCAAGCTGCGCTGGATATTCCGAGATTAGGTTGTATCAATGTCCACGGTTCGTTGTTGCCTCGTTGGCGTGGTGCGGCACCAATACAACGGGCTTTGATGGTGGGCGACGAAAAAACTGGTGTCACTATTATGCGGATTATCCACAAACTAGATGCGGGGGATATGTTGCATAAAGAAGAATATGCAATAACAGAAAATGATACCTCTGAAGATTTGTACGCTAAACTGGCTGCTTTAGGGGCTTTGGGTTTGGAAAAAGTGCTTGCACAATTAGAGTCTGGTACGGTTTGTGGCGAAAAACAAGATGAAAAGTTAGTCACTTATGCGGAAAAACTGACCAAAGGCGAAGCCGAACTGGATTGGACTCAATCGGCGGAACAACTGGCGAGAAAAGTAAAAGGGCTAAATCCTTGGCCGGTCGCGCAGACGCTTTTTGAAGATAAGATATTGAGGATTTGGCAAGCTGAGGCAATAACATCCGATTTCAAGGCTGATCCAGGGACAGTAAGCTGCACTAACAAAACACTGGATGTGGCAACTGGAAATGGCTTGTTGCGATTGCTCGAAGTCCAATTACCC
>JABFSV010000183.1 GCA_013140405.1 Methyloglobulus sp.
CTAATGGAGGGCTGAATTATGAAAACATTAATGAAAACATTAATAAAGGAATCTCATTACAAGTTGAATCCGTCCATGGTTCGACTAGCTCACCACGAACGGATTCAACTAGGCTCTCCTGAGAACGGTCAAAAGGATTATTACGGAAGGAATAATATTACTACCGTTCGTCCTGAGCCTGTCGAAGGACATAACCAGAAGTTACTGAAGTGCCTAATGTTTCTGGCGTTAATTTTCTCAGTGTACATGATCACCATACAACCCGTCATGGCGCACGGCGAGAAAGCCTTGGAGCCATTCATCCGAATGCGTACGATCCAGTGGTACGACGTGCAATGGTCCAAGCAAAAATTTAACGTCAATGAAGAAATCAGTGTTAGCGGCAAATTTCATGTTGCCGAGGATTGGCCTGCCAGCGTACCCAAACCGGAAGCGGCCTTTTTGAACATATCGACACCTGGCCCAGTCCTGATCCGAACTGAACGTTATTTAAACGGCAAACCCTACATGAATTCTGTGGCATTGCAGCCGGGCGGCGATTACGACTTCAAGGTCGTGCTGAAAGGACGTTTGCCCGGTCATTACCACATTCATCCCTTCTTTAACCTGAAGGATACGGGGCAAGTGATGGGGCCTGGGGTATGGCTGGATATTGTCGGAGATGCAGCAGATTTTACCAATAAAATCCAAACCATCAACGGTGCTTTGGTCAATATGGAAACTTATGGCCTAGGCAACGGCATTTTCTGGCACAGTTTCTGGGCTGTACTGGCAACGGCCTGGCTGCTCTGGTGGGTACGTCGGCCTTTATTTATTGCTCGTTACCGAATGCTGCAAGCGGGCTTGGAAGATGAGCTGATTACCCCATTCGACAGAAAAACCGGTAAAGCTATCCTGATCGGTGTGCCTTTACTGGTGTTTGCAGCTTATTCAATGACAGCCAACAAATATCCTAAAGCGATTCCTTTGCAGGCTTCGCTAGACCAAATTCTGCCGCTCCCTGCCCAAGTCAATGCCGGAGTGGTTGGTGTCGAAACAATAAAAGCCGAATACCGTGTACCGGAGAGAACCATGACATTTAGCTTAAAAATCAAGAATGGCAGTGACAAGCCGATCCAAATTGGCGAATTTGCTACCGGAAATGTACGTTTTTTCAACAAGGATGTGCCAAAACCGGAGCTAGGCAGTTCAGAAAGTGTGGCATCTTCTGAAGGCTTAAGCGTGGACAATGCCGCCCCTATCCAACCCGGCGAACAGCGCACTATGACGATTGCCGCCAAAGATGCGTTATGGGAATCTGAACGGCTGGACGGGCTGATTAACGATGCCGACAGCCGATTCGGCGGCTTGTTGTTTTTCTACGACGGACAAGGTGAGCGTTATATCGCTAGCCTGACTGCCGCCGTGATCCCCAAATTCAATTAGCTCACCCCATATATCAAGAGGATAACATCATGGCTACAACACGCGAACACACAGCGGTATTGATAGAAGACAAGAAAATGCCGCCCTGGTATTTGAAAGATTTGCCCCGGTATCTGTCTGGCTTTGCCATACTGACCGCCATCTACATGGGTTTACGCATATATCAAGGCGCATTCGCCGTTTTAACTGGACTGGATTCCACCGAATCCGGCATTTGAAATCTATTGGATGCGACTGTTTTACATCGAATTAGTGGTTATTACCCTTTTCGCAACCGTCGCATGGGGGTATTTATGGTTTTCCAGAGATAAAAACCTGGACACACTTGAACCCAAGGAGGAAATCCGTCGGTATTTTACCCTGACGATGTGGATCAGCATCTACACCTTTGCCGTCTATTGGGCGGGTAGTTATTTTGCAGAACAGGACAATTCCTGGCATCAAGTCGCCATCCGCGATACGCCGTTCACGGCCAATCACATCATCGAGTTTTATTTCAATTTTCCGCTGTATATCATCCTGGGCGGTTGTGCCTGGCTCTATGCTAGAACTCGGTTGCCACTTTATGCCAAGGGAATTTCACTGCCTTTGACGCTGGCAGTAGTCGGGCCATTCATGATCCTGGTCAGTGTCGGCTTCAATGAATGGGGGCATACTTTCTGGTTTAGGGAGGAATTTTTTGCAGCGCCTATCCATTGGGGGTTTGTGATTGGCGTATGGTTTGCGTTGGGCGTTGGCGGCATTCTATTGCAGGGCACAACCCGTATGTAAGCGCGCCACTATTTTTCGCGAAAGCTAAAATGGGATCCATCCGATTTTAGCGGCGAAAAATCACGTGGCGATTAATGCCTTCGGCTGCCCGCATTCGTCCTCGGTTCGTCACGATGCACAACTCCCCTTCGGTACGCTGTGCATCACGACTGCCCAAATGACTTGACGCCGTGTCGGATGGCCTTGCATGTTGACTACGCTTCCGCTCGCGCTCCAACTCCGTCAACACGCCCGGCCCCTACGGCTACGCGGGGGTCGTCGTACACCGCTCCACTAGCGTTACGCTTCCGTGTACTCCTTCATTGAGCTACTGGATAAACTGGAGGAATCAGCATAAGACCTTGCTCACATCTACTTTACTTATACTGTCCGGCAATTTTGCCATAATTGCCGGATAGCATTGAATTCAGCCGTTTTTTAAACACACAATTCCTGTCTTCCTGATTCCCTAATCAGCTAATTTGGCTTAATCTATCGGCACAGACTTATTGCCCGTTTGTTACGCTCAAGGAAAAGCCATGCTCAAAACACTCTATCGCAAAGTCGTCAACACTCTATTGACGATATTGGTGTTTATCTACCTGATTTTGGAAGAGCTGGTTTGGGAACGGATCGCCGAACCCATCTATGGCTTTATCCGCGAACTAAAAATACTCCATAAAGTAGAGACCTTAATCCTTAAGCTCAACCGTTATGCCTTGTTGATCTTTTTCCTGGTACTGTTTGCCGCCGTAGAATTTTTGGGCATCATTGCAATCGGCTTATTCGCACAGGGGCAGGTGCTGATAGGGACGTTGATCTATATCGGAAAAATCCCTATCGCTGCATTCACGTTTTGGGTGTTTAAGGTCGCTCAGGACAAATTAATGACGTTTGCGTGGTTTAAGTTCTGCTACGAATGGTTGCTGGGACAGCTTCATAAAATTAAAACCAGTGCCATTTATATGGGCATCAAAGCCAAAATGGTAGCAATGAAAACATGGCTTAAAAGCCTATTGGTAAATGAAACTGTGCGTCGAATTAAAGCCGCGTTGGGATTTAAGCAATGATGACGCACTCGCTTTACTGCCAATAAATAGTGGAATTACCCAACAGTTCATGGCGTGTATCCACAAGTTTGCAAATGACTTGAATCTTGAACGGATTGATTTTGAACCAACGATTTTGATTGTGGGGACGTTCAACCCCGGCTGGAATAACCTTGGTAATTATGCACAATGGTTTTATGGCCGAACCAACAACAACTATTTTTGGGATGTGTTGCCGAGGCTCTACGAGAACAGCAATTTACGCTTGGAGCCTTGTACAGAATGGAAAGCGTTTTGTAGCCATCATAAGATCGCGCTGACTGACCTAATTTACAGCATCGACGATGCCGATAGTGACAATCAGACGCATATCAATCAATTAAAAAACTATCGGGATGATGCAATTGCCCGTCATTTCCATCGGTTTACATTGGTAGACATCCCCGCAATTCTTGAAAACCACCCAACTATTACACATGCCTATTTAACGAGGCAGACATCCGCTAATTTTTG
>JABFSV010000347.1 GCA_013140405.1 Methyloglobulus sp.
GCATAATCACCCGTGTAGAACCTAGTCTGGAAGCGGCGTTTATCAACTACGGCGCTGAAAAGCATGGCTTTTTACCATTCAAAGAAATTTCTCCTATCAATCTCAAAGCCAAAGACGAGACCGAAGGAGAGGTTCGCCGTAGTGCCATCAAAGACCATCTGAGAGAAGGTCAGGAAATCGTCGTCCAAATCGAAAAGGAAGAGCGCGGCAACAAAGGTGCCGCACTAACCACCTACATTAGCCTAGCGGGCACTTATCTGGTGTTAATGCCTAACAATCCCAAGGCGGGCGGTATTTCCAGGCGCATAGAAGGCGATACCCGCTCCGATACACGGGAAGTCTTGGCAAGCCTTGAGATCCCCGAAACCATGGGGCTTATCGTCAGAACCGCTGGGTGTGGCAAAAACGCTGAAGAATTACAGTGGGACTTAAATTATTTGCTGCAACTGTGGGAAGCCATTGAGCGGTCATCAATCGAACAGTCTGCGCCATTCCTCGTTTTTCAGGAAAGCAATGTCATTATCCGCGCCTTGCGGGATCATTTGCGAGGCAACATCGACGAAATCTTGATTGATAATGAAGACTCTTTCAAGCTGGTGCAGAACTTTTTGCGGCAGGTCATGCCCCATTTGTTGCCCAAAGCAAAATTGTATCAGGATGCGGTGCCTCTATTTAACCGTTACCAAATTGAATCGCAAATTGAAATCGCTTATGGTCGGGAAGTTTCATTGCCTTCAGGTGGTTCAATTGTTATCGACCATACAGAAGCACTAACCTCCGTTGATATCAACTCGGCACGGGCCACCAAAGGCAGTGATATTGAGGAAACGGCACTTAACACCAACCTTGAGGCTGCGGATGAAATTGCCCGCCAACTCAGGTTGCGGGACTTAGGCGGTTTGTTTGTCATCGATTTTATCGACATGATGTCCAACAAAAACCAGCGCACAGTCGAAAACCATTTGCGGGATGCGTTGAAAATTGACCGCGCTCGGATTCAGACCGGTAAGATCTCAAGGTTCGGCTTGTTGGAGATGTCCAGGCAGCGGATGCGGCCTTCTTTGGGTGATTCCACCCAAATCACCTGTCCGCGCTGCAAAGGCCAAGGTTCGATCCGTAATGTGGAATCGGTCGCACTTTCCGTATTGCGTTTGCTTGAAGAAGAAGCAATGAAAAAAGGTACGGAAAAAGTGATTGCCCATTTGTCGATTGAATGCGCCACTTTTCTGTTGAATGAAAAACGCAGTGTGATTGAGAGCATCGAACACAGATTAAAGGTTGGTATCGTCATTCTGCCAAGCAAACACCTGGAAACTCCCGCTTATGATATTGAACGTATCAGGGAAAAAGAATCAGGCACAGATGACAAGCCCAGCTATGTGCAGATAAAAGCGGAAGATATTGCTATTCCTGAATTTGCCCAACAAGTAAAACCAAAAACTGAACGAGCCGTCATTAAGGAGTTTTTGCACGATTCGCCAGCGCCGGCCCCTGTCCAAAACAAAAATGAGTCAGCCAGCCTGATTAAACGCTTTTGGCACAAATTGGTTGGCTCCAAGCCAGAAAAAATCAATGAATCTGAGCTTCAGGCACCTAAAAGTTCCGGCATAGCGGAAGAAAATCGGCAGTCGCGGTCACGTAATAACAATCGGCGTAGTCAATCGTCAAAAAAGGAAATAGGTGATAATCGGGTTGCTAGAGGTCAGCAGCAGCCTCGTAATAATCGCCCACCCAGGGGGCAGGAACAACGGACGACTAATCCGCAAGAGCCGCGCCCACAGCAGAACAGGCAGCAAGATTCCAGCAGGAATAACAGGCGGGATGTTGCCCCAGCTCCTGTGGATGAGATGAATAAGGGTATGCCTATTAGTGAACCCGAACAATTCGCTCCTGTCTTTTTGCCTAATATTGAAGTTGCAGCCGATAATTCAGCCACCGCTAACCTTGACGAAACGTCTGAGAGCAATGGTGATGAAAAATCAAGGCCCAACAATAAAAGAAACGGCTCCAGGCGTGGCCCTAATCGCAGAAGACCGCGTAACCCCAACTACAAAAAGCCTGATTCTGCTGGCGGAGATGAAAATAGGGCTGAAGGAAGTTCAGGGGAACAGGGCGGCGAAGCTCAATCCAGCCAGACAAAGTCCTATGCAGCTGAGTTTGCAAGCAGGAAAGGAAGCGATAGTGCGCCAGATTCTCAGGATAGCCGCCCCAGCTCTTCTAATGAAAACGCTCCTCCCGTAGTGGCATCGAAACCAGATTCGGGCAGTGATTCGTGAATAGAATAACCTTGGATAAGGCTTGAAAAGCCAGTAATTGTCCCGTTATAGATAACCTATGCCATGACACCGGATTTGTTTCTGGACATATCGATTTCTGAGCAACGTTTGATAGTTGTTGATAGCGGTAAGGAAATATGTGGTTATCCAGTTTCCACTGCCAAGAATGGTGTGGGCGAACGTCGAGGCAGTGAGTGTACGCCTAGGGGCTGGCATAGCATCAGGGCAAAAATTGGCGCAGAACTGCCGCTCAATTCGGTGTTTGTGGGTAGACGGTCAACTGGTGAGGTTTATGATGAGGGATTAGGCCAGCAATATCCCAATCGTGATTGGATATTGACCCGCATTTTGTGGTTGGGTGGTTTAGAGCCTGGCAAAAATCGTTATGGCGAAGTTGATACCTGTTGGCGCTACATTTACATACACGGCACACCCGATGAATCATTGATTGGTTTTCCTGCATCCCACGGTTGCATTCGTATGAAAAATGCAGATATGTTAGATTTATTTAATCGTGTCGAAGCAGGTGTCAGAGTCTATATCCATGAGTGATATTTTTGCCTTGTTACTTGCTCGTGTATCATAAATAACTGTGTTGAAAAACCTGATTTCATCTTCAAGAAATAAATGGCGCGTATTGTTCTAGGTCTTGAGTACGACGGTAGCCGTTTTTCCGGTTGGCAGTGGCAACCTAATCGCCCCAGTATCCAAAATGAGTTGGAAAAAGCCTTGTCAAAAATTGCCAATCATCCGGTCACTACGATTTGTGCTGGCAGGACAGATGCTGGCGTTCATGCCGTGGAACAAATTGCTCATTTTGATGTCAACGTGGAGCGGGATCACAATGCTTGGCTGTTGGGTGGCAATAGTTATTTGCCGGATGATATACGTATCATCTGGGTTAAACACGCAGTCGGTGATTTTCATGCCCGCTATAGTGCGATTGCGCGGCTGTATCGCTACGTTATCTTGAATAGACCCGTAAAATCGGCTTTACAAGGCAAACAAACCACATGGTGTTACCCGTCATTAGATGCTGATGCAATGAACAAGGCAGCGCAGCCCCTGGTTGGAAGCCACGATTTTTCGTCATTCAGGGCGAAAGGTTGCCAATCGAAAAGTCCTGTTCGGATAGTGCATTTTGTTGGCGTTTACCGCAATAGCGACAGGGTTGTGATTGAGATTTGTGCGAACGCTTTTTTACACCACATGGTCAGAAATATCGCTGGCGTATTGATGGACATAGGAATGGGAAAGCAGCCTGAAGATTGGACGTTGGTATTGTTGGCTGCCAAAAAACGGGAACTAGGCGGAGTGACAGCGCCACCTTGTGGATTATATTTGGAGTCGGTTTTTTATCCCGACCATTATGGAATCACAAAACATCCAGCATTTAACAAATTGCCGGAAGATGCCAAGCGTTTTGATTAGCTTAACGCCAATAATTGGGCGCTTTGCTTGCATTTTACGGTTAATCGAGTAGATTTATTTTTTAGAACTTAATACATGATAAATATGATGAATTTTTTATCCTTCCAGGTGCATGGTGGAGGTATG
Organism: Methyloglobulus sp.; assembly: GCA_013140405.1. Taxonomy (GTDB): domain Bacteria; phylum Pseudomonadota; class Gammaproteobacteria; order Methylococcales; family Methylomonadaceae; genus Methyloglobulus. The sequence continues at coordinate 3,834 of JABFSV010000347.1, forward strand.
GGGGGTGGTGTCGCCGCCAATGTTGAAAGCCTGTTAGTGTTTATTGAAGGGCTTTCCGGCAAAACCCCGCCGGAAATGTTTTCCGCTATCCTGCCAGGGATCGCAGGGATGGATAATATCCATCCTTTGTTTGTGCATTACCCCATCGCTTTTTTTACTGCCTTTTTCTTTATGGATTTTTTTGGCACGGTAGCTAAAAAAGCACAATGGCGCTACGTCGCAAGCTGGTTGTTATATTTGGGTACGGTTGCCGCTATTTTTACTGTGGTAGCTGGGTTATTTGCGGCAGATTCTGTCGAACATGGCGAAGATGTGCATGAGCTTATGGAGCGTCATGAACATATTGGGATTGCTGTGTTGTCCCTGTCTTTGTTCCTTTCTGCGTGGCGATTAAAAAAATGGGGTCTGCATTCTGCAGCTACCAATATGGTTTTTCTTGGCTTGGCAGGCTTCCTTTGCTTGCTTTTATCGTTAGGTGCTGATTTGGGCGGCTTAATGGTTTACCAATATGGAGTCTCCGTCAAACCAGCATCTATTGCAGAAGCCGCTTCTGAAACCAATTCCGAAGGTGCAGCCATGCAGCAAGTCAATCCTGAAGTGAAAAAAGACGGCCATCATCATGGCGGACATGACCACAGCGGTCATAGTCATAGTGATCATCATCATGGTGGTCATAGTCATACGCATTAGTAGCGTCTAATTGACCACTTCTATTCTACGCAAGTATAAATGCTGAAATTATTTATATAATTGACTTAAATATCATTAGGTTATTTTGTATTATTGATTGCGTTTCCACATAAACTACAGCGATGATTTAGAGAAGGTTTATTGTCATTTTGTGGTATCCTTACGCGCTTGAATTTTTGCTGAGTTTCACATCGATTTATGCGGACACGCGTTAAAATATGCGGCTTTACCCGCGTCGAAGATGCGGTGTTTGCTGCCCACTTAGGGGCCGATGCGATAGGTTTGGTTTTTTATCCGCCCAGCCCACGTAATGTGGAGATTGAAAGGGCGGTTGAAATCGTTAAAGCTTTACCTGCGTTTGTTTCAGTGGTTGCGCTTTTTGTTGATGAGAATGAAGCTTTGATACGGGAAGTTTTAGAGCAAGTACCGGTTGATTGCCTACAATTTCATGGCGATGAGCCACCGGAAGCATGCAGGATTTACAGCAAACGTTACATCAAGGCGGTCAGGATGCAGGTAGGCACTGACGTTTCGGAGCTAGCTGAGCGATACGCTGATGCCGACGGTTTATTGCTCGATGCATATCATCCTGCTGAAAAGGGTGGTACGGGCAGCCGATTTGATTGGGAACTAATTCCCAGTTTATGCCAGTTGCCTATCATTTTGGCGGGAGGTTTGGATGGCACCAATGCCAAGATGGCAGTGGAACATGTGCGGCCTTACGCACTGGATGTCAGTAGCGGTGTGGAAGCGGGAAAAGGGTTTAAAGATAAAGAAAAAATGGCGGCATTTATTTCCGCAGTGCATCAGGGTGACAGAATAATAACATGACAGAAAAATATACTATGCCCGACGCGAGAGGGCATTTTGGGCCTTACGGCGGGATGTTCGTCGCGGAAACATTGATACCGCCCATCCAGGAATTGAATGCAGCATACCAACGGTATTTACAAGACCCCGACTTTATTTCGGAATTGGATGCTGATTTACAACATTATGTGGGTCGTCCTTCGCCTTTGTACTATGCCGAACGCTGGAGCCGCGAACTGGGTGGAGCGCAGATTTACCTGAAAAGGGAAGATCTTAACCATACCGGATCACACAAAATTAATAATACGGTTGGTCAGGCTTTGTTGGCTAAACGTATGGGTAAAACCCGTATTATTGCAGAAACCGGCGCAGGTCAGCATGGAGTGGCGACGGCAACCGTTGCCGCACGGCTTGGCCTTGAATGCGTCGTTTATATGGGTGCTGTTGATGTCGCCCGACAATCACTGAATGTTTATCGCATGAAACTGCTGGGTGCAACTGTGGTTGCGGTTGAGTCTGGCTCAAAAACCCTTAAAGATGCCTTGAATGAAGCATTACGGGATTGGGTGACCAATGTCGATAATACGTTTTATATCATAGGCACAGTTGCAGGCCCCCATCCTTATCCTGCTATGGTACGGGATTTCCAGGCAATCATAGGCCGTGAAACCAAACAACAATGCCAGGATATGATCGGTAAACTCCCTGATGCCTTGGTTGCCTGTGTTGGTGGTGGATCCAATGCCATAGGCCTGTTTTATCCCTTTATTGAAGATGAATCAGTTAAGTTAATCGGTGTTGAAGCAGCAGGTGATGGTGTAGCAAGTGGCCGTCATTCTGCGCCCTTATGTGCTGGTCGTCCTGGTGTATTGCACGGTAATCGCACTTATTTAATGGCGGATGACGACGGTGAAATCATCGAAACACACTCTATTTCTGCAGGTCTTGATTATCCTGGTGTCGGCCCTGAACATGCTTGGCTGAAAGATACAGGCCGCGCCGAGTATGTCAATATTACCGATAATGAAGCCTTGGAAGGTTTTTACGCCCTGACCCGAATGGAGGGTATTATCCCCGCACTGGAATCTGCCCATGCCATGGCATACACGATGAAACTTGCGCCCACCATGCGTAAGGACGAAACCATTGTCATCAATTTATCTGGTCGTGGCGATAAAGACATGCAAACGATGGCTAAACGCGAAGGGATAGAACTATGAGCCGTTTAGCTTCAACTTTTGAACAGCTTGCCAAATCCGGTCGTAAGGCTTTGATACCTTTTGTCACCGCTGGCGATCCAACACCTGATTTTACCTTGTCATTGATGCATGAAATGGTCAAGGCAGGTGTTGACGTAATCGAGCTAGGCGTGCCGTTTTCTGACCCTATGGCTGATGGCCCTGTTATCCAGCGAGCCAGTGAGCGGGCTTTGGCGCATAAGATGAGCCTGACGAAAACGTTGGCGTTAGCAACTGAATTCCGCAAGGCCGATCAACAAACACCAGTGGTATTGATGGGTTATCTTAATCCAATCGAGGCGATGGGCTATGAAGGGTTTGCCAATGCTGCCCGACGTGCTGATATTGATGGCGTGTTAACTGTCGATTTGCCACCTGAAGAAGGCGAACAATGCGCGGCTTTATTAAAAGAACGCGATATTGACACCATTTTTCTGTTAGCTCCCAATAGTACTGATGAACGCATCCAGAAAATGTCTGCTTTGGGCAGTGGTTATCTCTACTATGTCTCTCTCAAAGGTGTGACGGGAGCAGGTCATTTGAATGCGGCAGACGTGGAAAATAAGCTGAAGCAAATCAAGGCAATTACATCGTTACCAGTTGGTATTGGCTTTGGAGTCAAGGATGCAGAAACCGCCAAGACAATTTCCAGTCTGGGTGATGGAGTTGTCGTGGGTAGTGCCTTAATCAGTAAAATCGAAAGCAACTTGGATAACCCAGAACGGGCTAAGTCGGAAATTATTGGACTATTGTCAGCTATGCGTCAGGCAATGGATAAATAAGATATGCAGCCAAGCCTAAAAAATGAAAGAACAGCCGGATATTAAAAAGATGAGTTGGTTTGAAAAAATTGTTTCTTCAACGATAAGGACAGACTCGTCCAACAAAAAAGCCGCAGTTCCCGAAGGCTTATGGAATAAATGTCCGAGTTGTAACGCTATCCTTTACAATCTCGAACTCGAAAAAAACTTCAATGTTTGCCCCAAGTGCGAGCATCACATGCGTATTCCTGCTCGGACGAGGCTCAATATGTTCCTCGACGAAGAAGGGCTGGAGGAGATAGGCCGGGGCATTAAGCCGACTGATCCCCTGAAATTTAAGGACAGCAAAAAATACAAAGACCGTATTAGCCAAGCGCAAAAGCAAACCAAAGAAAATGATGCGCTAGTGGTTATGAAAGGGCAATTGAAAGGCCAGGATATTGTAGCGGCGGCATTCGATTTTAATTTTATGGCGGGTTCTATGGGTTCTGTCGTAGGTGAAAAATTTATCCGTGGGGTTAATAAAAGCCTGGAACTGGGTATTCCTTTCATCGTGTTTACCGCAAGTGGCGGAGCGCGTATGCAAGAATCCTTGTTTTCTTTGTTCCAGATGGCAAAAACCAGTGCGGCATTGACAAAACTGGCGGAAGCGGGAATCCCTTATATCTCTTTCATGACCGATCCCACGATGGGTGGGGTTTCTGCGAGTTTAGCTATGTTGGGTGACCTCAATGTCGCTGAACCCAATGCCTTGATTGGTTTTGCTGGCCCCAGGGTCATAGAGCAAACCGTCCGTGAGAAACTGCCGGAAGGATTCCAGCGTAGCGAGTTTTTGCAAGAACATGGCGCTATTGACATGATTATCGACCGGCGCGAAATGCGCGATAAAATTGCGGCGATATTGGCAATGCTGACCGAGAACAAAACCGTTGCCAATGTAGATGGCCTTGTTGAGGCAGAGCTTGAAACCGAACTTAAACCAGAGGTTAAGCCGGAACTAGAAGTTATTCCTAGTGATGATGACGTAGAACAGCACACCGAACAGGAAAGTTAGTTTACCCTTCACATGGTTTATTTTGATACGCTAAAGGGTTGGTTGAGTTGGCAGGAAAACTCGCATCCTTTGACTATAGATCTCGGCCTGGAGCGGGTTGCAAAGGTTTATCAAGCACTTAACCCTAGTGAGATTAAGCCGCTCACTATCACAGTGGCAGGCACTAACGGAAAAGGTTCTTGTGTGGCTTATTTTGAAGCGATTTACCGGGCGCAAGGATACCGAGTAGGTGCTTATACATCCCCTCATATCTTAAAGTACAACGAAAGAATCAAAATAGACGGTAAACCTGTATCGGATGGCTTGATTTGCAATGCATTTGAACGCATTGAGAGTGTTCGTGACCATACTTCGCTCAGTTATTTTGAGTTTGGTACCTTGGCGGCATTAGACATCTTTTCCCGCGCAAATCTGGATATACAGTTGCTTGAAGTGGGTTTGGGTGGGCGTCTGGATGCAGTCAATATTGTCGAACCGGATGTCGCTGTTATTAGTAGCATTGGAATAGACCATGTCGCATGGTTAGGTGAAACTCGCGAGGCGATAGGTTATGAAAAAGCAGGTATTTTTCGGGCATCCGTGCCAGCCATCGTAGGTGATCCAATTCCGCCTAAGTCATTGGTGCAAATCGCCGAAGAAAAAAAGGCTTGTTTTTACGCGCTGGGTAAAGACTTTGGGTATGCCAAACGGCAACAGGGCTGGGAGTGGTTTTCCGGCGAAAAACGTATTAGTCATCTGCCAGAACCTGCATTGAAAGGCGAACATCAGTACCGTAATGCTTCCGCAGTTATTATGGCTATTGATCAATTGGCGCACCGATTGCCGGTCAATGAGCAATCCATACGGACAGGTTTGGAAAATGTCGAATTGCCTGGACGCTTTCAGTTGCTTGAAGGCGATATTTCCGTGCTTTTGGATGTAGGGCATAATCCTGAAGCAGTGCGGACTCTGGTTGAATATTTAACCCAAAATTTTCCCAACAAACGCATCCATGCTATCTTTTCAATGATGAAAGACAAGGACATAGCCGAAGTTCTCAGGATCATGAATCCGGTGGTTTACGACTGGTTTTTTGCGCCCCTGACCAATATCAGGGCGGCGACAGAAACCCTGATGCGGGAGATTTTTTCACAACAGGGGATAGGTAACGTGTCGTTCGGTTATACTGGCTTTGTCGATGCCTTTGCTCACGCAAAAAAACAGGCAAATACAGGCGATTTGTTGCTCGTGTTTGGTTCTTTCTTTTTGGTTTCCGATTGTTTGGCTGAATTTCAAAATGGTAGGTAGAAAAAATGGATCATGAATTAAAACAACGCTTGATTGGTGCCGTCGTTGTCACTGCCTTGGCTGCTATTTTTATACCGATGTTGTTTGATGACCCTGTTGATACCAGCGGTAAGACAGTCACGGAATTGACGATACCGCAAGCGCCCACTGATGTTGCGCCTGAAACAGCGCAAAATCTACCGGCTAACAAAGATCAGCCGTTGGATAGGCCAGAAATAGAGCTTAATGCTGCCGAAGTTAATGAAGATAATCAAGCGAATACAACTGGTGAAGCACCTGTAACAAATGTTCCCGATGGTGAGCAAACCGGACAGCCGAGTCTTGCAGATACTGCGAATAGTTCAGGTTCTGGGCTTTCAGAGAATGAACTTGGCGATGGATTACCCCTGAAACAATCAGGTCAAAATGAAGTCTCTGGACTGGATACCGGTGATGTACAAGGGGCAAATCAGCTAGAAGATAGTCAAGGTAATGCAGTTTCGACAACTGAGAGCATAAAAAAACCACAGAAAAACTTAGAAATACCCACGAAAAAACCAGTTTCCAAACCTATAGTTTCAGAGAAGCCCAAAGTTAAACCTGTAGTTTCTGCTGAAAAAGCCAAGGTAGTCACTAAAACCCAGAAAGAGCCTGTAAAAAAATCAAGTTCCAAGCTGGTGCGTTATTCCATACAAGCCGGTAGCTTTAATAAGAAGGAAAATGCCCAGGCTCTGGTAGATAAGCTGCGTAAACAAGGAATGCCAGCATCCCTATCCGCAAAAGGTGAATATTTCCGAGTCAAGATAGGGCCATCGTTAGACAAGGACAAGGCCAAAGAAATGAAGGCGAAGTTGGACAAACAAAATATCAAGGGATTACTGGTTTCCGAGTGAGCTAAGTTTTTTCATTCGCAAAAGTGTTGATTTAAAGCATGGTCTGGATTGATATTGCCGTCATTGCGTTGTTAGCGATTTACAGCATAACCGGCATGATTCGGGGATACAGCCAGGAAGTCTACTCCTTGACTGTCTGGGCGATTGGAATAGTTGTCGCTTGGTTTTTTAGCCATGATTTTGCAATTTTGTTGTTAAAGTTTTTTGGCTCTCCAACGACAAGGCTTGCGGCTTCATTTGTGAGTTTAGTGCTTATCACACTATTTGTTGGCGGGATAATCAATATGTTGCTGGCAGAAAACGTAAAAAAAACCGGATTGACCTTCCTTGATCGCCTAGGTGGGCTGGTTCTTGGTTTTGGTCATGGTTTGGTTGCTGCATTTGCCTTGGTTGTGGTGGCTGGCTTGACTCCCCTACCTAAAGACCGCTGGTGGCAAGAATCCAAATATCTACCGCCTTTTCAGTCACTTGCCACTTTTGTAAAAGACACTATTCCGTCTACTGTGGCAAGTTCCATTAATTATCATTAACACTCTGTGTAGCAGGTCAATTAACAATGTGTGGTATTGCAGGTATCGTTTCACATCAAAACGTCAATCAAGAATTGTACGATGCGCTTACGGTGTTGCAGCACAGGGGGCAAGATGCCGCAGGTATTGTGACTTGCGAGAATGGCCGCTTGTTTTTGCGTAAGGATAACGGCCTGACTCGAGACGTTTTTACTAACGCACAGATGATGAAGCTGAAGGGCAATATGGGTATCGGCCATGTTCGTTACCCTACGGCAGGTTGTGCAAGTTCTGCAGAAGCGCAGCCATTTTATGTCAATTCGCCATTCGGTTTGACCTTGGCGCATAACGGCAATCTGACAAATACAGAAGAACTCAAAAAAGCCTTGTTCGTTGAAGATCAGCGGCATATCAATACTGATTCCGACTCGGAAGTATTGCTCAATGTATTTGCCCACGAACTACAAACTTTAGGCAAACTGAAACTGACTGTCGATGACGTGTTCCAGGCTGTTTCCGGCGTTCACCGGAGATGTCGGGGCGCTTATGCAGTCGTTGTCATGATTGCTGGCTTTGGCATTTTGGGTTTCAGGGATCCGCACGGGATAAGGCCTGTGGTGTTTGGCGAAAGAAAGACCGAACAGGGTTCGGAATTTATGATTGCCTCGGAAAGCGTCGCGCTGGACGTATTAGGATTCGATATTGTCAGGGACATTGAACCCGGAGAAGCGATATTTATCGAGGAATCAGGTAAGCTCCATACCCGACAATGTGCCGAAAATATAGACCATTGCCCGTGCATTTTTGAATATGTTTATTTTGCCCGCCCCGATTCCATCATCGACAATATTTCCGTATACAAAGCGCGTTTGCGGATGGGCGAGAAACTTGCAGAAAAAATCCTACGTGAATGGCCTGATAACGATATAGATGTGGTTATTCCCATCCCCGACACTAGCCGGACATCAGCTTTACAGATGGCATTTCTCTTAGGTGTCAAATTCCGGGAAGGCTTTATCAAAAACCGTTATATCGGGCGCACGTTTATCATGCCCGGGCAAAAAATGCGGGAGAAGTCGGTCAAGCAAAAATTGAACGCAATCGGCCTTGAGTTTGAAGGGAAAAATGTGTTGTTGGTGGATGATTCCGTAGTTAGAGGGACAACATCCGCACAGATCATTCAAATGGCACGCGATGCTGGCGCGGCAAAAGTCTATTTTGCCTCCGCTGCGCCGCCTGTGCGTTACCCTAATGTTTATGGGATTGACATGCCAGCAGCCAGTGAGTTGATTGCCCATAACCGTACAGAAGATGAAGTTTGTGCGGCAATTGGTGCAGATAAAATGATTTATCAGGATTTGGATGATTTGATCGAAGCTGTAGGTCGCGGTAATAGACAAATAAAGCACTTTGACACTTCCTGCTTTAGCAAGATCTACATTACGGGCGATGTTGATGACACGTACCTTGAACGCACGGAATCACAGCGCAACGACAGTGCCCAAACGCAACGAAATACCTTGGATTTTGTTGCTGAAATGTAATATTGGTGAAACTTGGCTTTATTTCCAATACTTGTTTAACCGTTATTTATCAAATAAATGAAAGAGATAGACTGGAAAAATTACGGGCTTGAAACTCAGGCTATTAGGGCAGGGCAGCGGCGTACGCATGAAGACGAACACAGTCTGCCTATTTTTGCGACTTCAAGCTATGTCTTCAAAAATGCGGAAGAAGCGGCGTTACGCTTTACTGGGCAAAAACCTGGAAATATCTACTCCCGCTTTACCAATCCCACAGTAAACGCATTTCAGGAACGTCTGGCATATATGGAAGGCGGTGAGCGTTGCTTGGCATTTGCCTCAGGTATGGCGGCGATTCTTGCGGTCGGCATGGGTTTGTTGAAAACGGGCGACCATGTGGTTTGTTCGCGTGGCGTTTTTGGCAATACCGTCCTGCTGTTCCAGAATTATTTCGGCAAATTTGGTGTGGAAACAGATTTTGTCGATTTGATAGATACAGCAGCTTGGGAAGCGGCGATAAAACCTAATACACGGTTTTTATTTCTTGAAACCCCGTCTAATCCGCTTATTGAGATTGCAGATATTGAATTATTGGCTACTATTGCACATAAGCATGGTTGTTTGTTGATCGTCGATAATTGTTTTTGTACGCCTGTGTTGCAAAAGCCGTTTGCGTTGGGTGCCGATATTGTGATCCATTCGGCAACCAAATACATTGACGGACAAGGGAGATGCGTGGGTGGTGCTGTTATTGCCAGTAACGATCTGATAGAAAAATTCATCTACCCCTACTTACGAACTGGCGGTGCAACCATGAGCCCGTTTAATGCCTGGGTGTTTTTATCGGGGTTGGAGACCTTGGCAGTAAGGATGAAAGCGCATTGTGACAGTGCCTTTGAGTTGGCGAAGTGGTTGATACAATGTCCAGGTGTTAGTAAAGTACACTATCCTGGGTTGCCTACGCATCCCCAGCATGAACTGGCCTTACGCCAGCAAAGCCATTTTGGCGGGATAGTCAGTTTTGAGTTGCAGGGCGGTAAGGAACAAGCCTGGAAGTTGATTGATGCGACGGAAATGATTTCAATTACCGCAAACTTGGGCGATGTCAAAACTACGATCACGCATCCGGCGACTACGACGCATGGACGGTTAGCTCCAGAAGTTCGAGAATTGGCGGGAATTAAAGATGGATTGGTCAGAATCTCAGTCGGCCTAGAAAACCTGGAAGATATTAAAGGGGACCTGGCGCGAGGATTGTAATGTAAACAGGAGTGATAATGGTCTTAGCGATTGTACAAAGTCTTTTTGCTGATAATGTCAAGTTGCTTAAAAGCGAGGCATCTAAGACTGCTTATCAAGGAGTTGGAATCGCACTGGCAACAGTCATCGTCGCCACTTGTTTGGTATGTTATTTTGATACAGGTACGCTTTCCCTGGCAGGCTTGTGGGGAGCGCAAAAGCATAATGCCGCCCTTTGGATGC
>JABFSV010000310.1 GCA_013140405.1 Methyloglobulus sp.
AAGCCGCACTGCCCAATCCACCTTTTATTAACGGTTGCTCATGGATACGGATAAAATCAGGAAAAATTTGTGTATCCAACGCATCCAGCAAAAATGTGGATTTTCGGTACAACGCACCGCCGCTAATCGCTCCAATTAAGGAACCGATTAAACCTGAGGCAACTTCGGCACAATATAAGACCGGGCATTGTTGGGTTGGTAATCTACGCGCCTCCAACCGCCTGATCGTGCGTTCACCCGCTTTTTTGCCGATTGCCGCAGCAGCCTCTAAATCATTCGCTTTTCTGGCAACACTGTACCAATAATCGCGCTGCATACTGTCGCCGCGCTGCGCCACCACTGAGCAACTCAAGGAATGACGGGTTGATAGCCTGCCTTGAAGAAAACCAAGGCTATTGCCCATCACACGAATTCCTTGGTGGGTATTGACTGTAGCACCTTCCGAATTAGTAATATCGGGATGGTAAGACATCGCCGCCGCTTCGCATTCAATGGTCAAAGCAATCGCTTCGTCGGCTGTTAACGCCCAAGGATGATAAAGATCCAGATCTGGGAATTCGGTTGCCAACAGTTCCTTGTCCGGCAACCCTGCAAACTCATCTTCGCTGGTATAGCGTGCGATACTGCAAGCCGCACCCACAGTTTCCTTAATCGCATCAGACGATAAATCCGATGTACTGGCAGAGCCTTTACGTTGGCCGAAATAAACGGTGATGCCTAAACCTTGGTCACAATGGTGCTCTATCGTTTCAACCTCGCCCAACCGCGCTGTAACCGACAAGCCGTTTTCCTGGCTTAGCCCCGCTTCTGCTGACGTTGCACCTTGTTGTTTTGCCTCATCCAGCAAACTTTGTACGATGTTTTTTAAACGCTCAATGTCCTGATTTTGCAATGTGTTCTCTCTTAAATATCTAAATTGTAAATAGTCGGTATGGGTATCGTAACCGGATTCCAGCAAATGTATAGTAAATGAATAAGGGAGTGTATACGGGGGCAGTTACTCTGCAATATCGACTGAAATAACCTAGAAACGCCACAATCAATGCACTTGCTTTGCCGATTACAGCCAAAACCTTAGCATTCGGGTCATCAAAACTTAGGCTGCATATCTATCCTAATTTGGAACAGATTAATATTAACATGGTCTATACGCCATAAAACTCTGTTTTACATCTTGTTATTGGTGGAAACAAGGTTTGTCAACACGCACATAATTCACAACAGGAGAATACACATGAACCGAATTCGATTGGTATTCCGTTGTTTCAAAACGGTATTCGTTGTTATGCTGTTATCGCTCACAGCTTCAAATGCTTATGCTGAAGAAAAAGAATGCTGGGTCAATTTTTTTGAACATGCCCAGTATGAAGGCAAACGTTTGCATATTGAAGGCCCCGCCCAGTTAGAAAATTTAAACAAGGTAAACGGCGAGGATTGGAATCAACGCATTCACAGCATTAAAGTTGGCCCTAAAGCTAAAGTGACCGTTTACCAAAATCCCCGCTTTGAATTGACCTTAACCGAAATGGCTAAAAAACCAGACCTCATGCGTGCCTGGGGCATTACCGAACAAGACATCAAAGAAGATTCTGAGCTTATTTTCAATGCTAACGATATGATCCACGACCTCGGCGACTTTAGTTTCCATAAAAAAATCAGGTCGTTGAAAGTTGAATGTATTTAACCCTCACCTAAGCCTCTAACGCCTCTTTAAAGGCGTTAGAGGCTTTCCATCAAACCACCTCTGTCGTGACGCATTGCGATTTTCGCTCGTTCCCAAGCTCTGCTTGGGAATGTTGTTTTGCAAGCTGGAGCTTGCCTTGTCAGTTCCCAATCTGGAGATTGGGAACTAGCGCAAAAATCGACATTGTTAAAATCCCCCAAAGTCACTTTATGCCTTTATTTTTATGACATAAAGGGTGGCAACTGAGTTACCCTAATAGTTTTACAATTACCTCTGTATTACAGAATTGCCACCTTTACGACAACACAAACACATGGGAATAATCGGAAAACTCGCCTCACAAACCGCAATTTATGGGCTCAGCAGCATTTTCGGGCGTTTCCTCAATTACCTGTTGGTGCCGCTATTTACCTATTATTTCTCTGCCGAGGAATATGGCGTGGTGTCGGAATTTTATGCTTATGCCGGATTTTTTTCCGTCGTGCTGCTGTTTGGGTTTGATACCGGCTATTTTCGTTTCCGGGATAAAGACAGTATCGGGAAAGATAAGGCTTACGCAACTGCGCTATGGTTTATTTTATTGATTAATATTGGATTTTTCGCGCTTATCCTATCGATTAATCCCTGGTTATCTGGCCTTTTAAATTATTCAGCACATCCCGAATACGTCCTTTGTTTTAGCCTGATACTCATCATGGATGCGATTGCGTCCATACCTTTTGCCCGTCTTCGTGCCGAAAATAAAGCCTTTCGATTTGCTGCGGTCAAGATCATTGAAATATTGATAACGGTAGGTTTAAGCCTGTTTTTTATCAAGTATTGTCCAAAACTTTATGCCGCTAAAACCTTGCCTTGGGTGACCCAATACTACGATCCCACAATAGGCGTGGGTTATATCTTTATCGCCAATCTCATCGCCAGCGTGTGCAAGTTTTTTTTACTGACGCCGCAATTACTGGGGTTGCGCTGGGGCTTTGATAACACCTTATTTCCTCGTATGCTGCGTTATTCCTTACCTATGGTCATCATTGGTTTCGCAGGAATTATCAACGAAATGCTGGATCGGGTGCTATTAAAACAACTGCTGCCTTATGATTTATCGACCAATATGAAAATGTTGGGCATCTACGGCGCATGTTACAAGCTGTCAATCTTGATGTCCTTGTTTATTCAGGCGTTCCGGTTTGCTGCGGAACCGTTTTTCTTTTCCTATGCGGGCAACACCGATGCCCGTCTCATTTACGCGAAAGTGCTGCGGTTTTTTGTGATTTTCTGCGTGTTTATCTTTTTATTGGTCACCTTATTCATTGATTTCTTTAAATACTTTGTCGGGCCGGAATTCCGTTCTGGCCTGGATGTCGTGCCAATCTTGTTGCTCGCCAACTTGTTCCTTGGCATCTATGTCAATTTATCAATCTGGTACAAACTGACCGACCGTACTTTGATTGGTGCTTGCGTCTCCCTGTGTGCCGCCGCACTGACTATCTACTTGAATATTATATGGATTCCTGCCTACGGTTACACAGGTTCTGCCTGGGCGCACTTGATCGGCTATGCAGGAATGGCTTTCGTATCTTACGTGTTGGGACAGATTTATTATCCGGTCAAATACGATGTGTTGAGGATTTTGGCTTATATCGCCTTGGGATTAGGTCTTTATCTGGCTAATTTGCAACTACAGACGATGATTTTCTGGCCTCAGGGAATGTTGGCAGGGGCTTTGTTGGTTTTATATTTATTGATTGCGGGATTATTTGAAGGTCGGCAAATAAGCAGGATAAGCTGATTCGCTAACTTGACGGTTTTTTAATCGGTTCAAAAATAGCAGCGACATCAAAATGGTCAGGTCAGGATTACAACCCCAAAAACCGCGTGGAACACACTTTACTTAAATTAAGTGAGGTCTGTTTTTTTTTGATGGCGAAGTTATGCGATAATTAAGAAAATTATAAAAGCCTTAAGGCAAATAAATAAGGAAGCCACATGTTTTCACTGCAAACCATCTTCGGCAAAGGCGACAAATTCTATGGCCTACTCGAAGCCAGCG